>JBLIIB010000017.1:0-25644 GCA_047634795.1 Candidatus Azotimanducaceae bacterium
AGCAACTTGAAATACTGATACGACAATCCGACAAAACGGTCAGGTTGAATGCCGCGGCTGAGTTGCAGCGAATGATAGTCACTGACGTTCCCGTATTGCCAATGGCTGAAACCAGCAGTGCCTATATGCAGCACAGCCAACTGAAAGGTGTGGTGAGGCGTGTGTTCGGTCCCGATCCTGATTTTAGCGGTGCGCGGGTTGTTCCCTGAATGTGGCGTTGTTTTGGCTATTCTCGTCGCTAACCCTCTTAGCGAATCCTAGTATTGCTCATCGTGTTGAATCAAAAATGTTTTTAGCCTGCTGATTAGGATCCTTCGCGCATTTGTTCGATAAAGGCGTTGGATTCGTTGATCGCTCGTTGCATGGCGTTGATCAGGTTTTCGACATCGTCATTCACCGTGCTGAGTTCACCTTTGAGCGATGCAATCGCGCGCGCATTAAGATTGTGTTTCAGGTAGAGCACATTGTCTTTCAATGAATCGAGCACAGGGTCAATGGTGTCTTCGGCTGATCTCATTGCTGTCATTAGGCGATCGTAACGACGGCGAGTCTGATTCAACTGTCTTTCGCTATCACGCCGAAGCGCGACGCTGGAGTATTGGTTAAGTTCCGTTTCCCATTCACCGAATAGGGCATCGGCAACAGATTCGACGGCTGTGATGCGATCGCGAATGGTGTCTGCCGCGTCCACGCTGTCTTCGTACTTAGCGTCCAGTCGATTGTAAACGGTCTCAAGGTCGCCGCCGTCGAAGTTGACGACTGCCTTGAACTGTTCGAGTGCATTCTTAAACTGCTCTTGACCATCTTCCTGGGCGACCTGAGCGTCCTCGATTCGATCGACGAGAATCTCGCGTTTGTGGACACCAAACTGCTCCATCGTGTCGTAGTAAGCACTCTCACAGCTAGCCATCAGCAATAGTGATGCGCAGATTATTGGTAGTCTCATGATGGGTTCCTTACTTTGAATACACTGCTCAAATAAACAGCTTTAAATAAACGGCCATCAAAAAAAAGCGGCGTTTAGACATCCTCCATTTCCAATGGCATTAAAAAGACCATGAAAAATAGTGCTCAACGAGAGCGAACGTCAGTTAATCCATGCTAATAAATGGCGTTCGACGCGTCCCAACTTTACGTAATAAGTGACGTAGTAAATCTCAACCCATCGATCCGCGTAGATCGAACGAAGTTTAGCACTTTTTTATCCCGCTTCAGGTTGTGGCGTTTTGCTAGTTCGCGGCGATTTTATAGCGAGTTCAGATAGGTGTTTACTAAATGAGTTCAAAGTAACGTTCGAACTCCCAGAGAGTGGCGCTAGTGTTTTCGGTGTCGCCAGATTCATCAAAGAATGCCAACCACTCAAGCTTTCTGGTGTTGATCCAGTAGTCGACGAATTCCTCTCCAAGAATCTCCTTCAGGTATTGATCCTGGGCCAATGCCTGGGTGGCGCTCATGAGTGAATCGGGTAGTTTGGGGAGATCACCGTCCGGCGTTCCCCATCCTAGTCTCGTTTGTTCTTCGGGTAGGGGAAGGTGGTGGAGATGGCCGGCAAGTCCACCGGCTAGAATCGTCGCCAGCGCCAAATAGGGATTGGCGTCACCGCTGGGTAGCCTGTGCTCTACTCTCGCGACCTTTTCATTCCTACTAATCGAGCGTAAGCCCACCGATTTGTTTTCTTCGCCCCAGGTTGCGGTCACAGGCGGTGCGGTAAAATCGGTGAGTCGTCGATAGGCATTGTAGGTTGGGCAAAGAAGTGCAGTTGCGCCTGGCATCGTCGCGGTGATGCCCGCAATCCATTCCTCCATCAGCGTTGTTCTTGGGGAGACGCCGTCTACAGGTGAGTCAACGAAAGCCGCCGTCCCGTTGGGATGCTGAAGAGAATGGTGGATATGCAATCCATTGCCGAAGCCCGGTTTCATCGAAGCCATAAACGTGACGGACATACCGAGATCAACGGCGACTTCATAGATCACCTGTTTTGTACGAATAATCGTATCGGCTGCAGTCACAGGGTCTCGCGGTGAGAAATTGATTTGGACCTGACCGACACCGCCTTCATCACTCCAGGCCTCCCAGGGGTACTTTTGCCAGTTCAACCGTTTCAGCACCTCGTCCATGAAAGGTTTTACATGGTGTGCATTGCGGAGCAGGTAAATGTTTGGCTTCGTTGAGGCGGTGACGGGTGAAAGCGCGTTGTATTCATGCTCGCGTGCTTCAGCAAAAGAATTGCTGTAAATGAAAAACTCCAGCTCGAATGCCGCCTTGACCTGGTACCCCATATCAAAGATTCGATTCGTAAGGTTACGAAGCATCGTTCTGGGGCATAGTGATATTTCATTGCCGTGCGCGTCAGTAAAATCGCAGATGCAGTGGCCCAGATCGGGATCGATGCCGTTGGTCACGATAGTATTGATATCAGGGCGCAGCAAAATATCGCCGAAGGTGCCTTCCCTGAAGGGGTGCCAAATAGTCATGTGAGGCGTGCCCCCAAGGTCCATCGCAAGGGCCATATCAGAGATCGAATGACCGGCGGGCAGGCCGGCTAGAAATTTGTGTCGAGTGATATGTTTGCCCACCGCAAGACCATCTAGGTTGGTTGCGTGGGTTTGAACGACTTCGACGTGGTGTCGATCCATCCATTCTTCGATTGTGGGTTCATCCATCATAGTGTTTAGCTCGAAAGAGAAGCCGGTGACGCGGCTAAATCGGCGCTCGGTTCGTCGCGCATCAGTTTTTGACACCCTTCGCTTATTCCTGCCATGTGTTTGAGTTCACCTCGAAATTTTACACTGCCTGCAATGAGCTCAGTGATCAGTTTTGTGTGCCCCAATAGATTTTTCTCTAAAACATGCTCGCTTCCAACGATTTCTGTCGCGGCACCTTTTGTTTCTGCACTTTCCCCTCCCGTATCTTCCTTCTCCACATCTTCTCCCAGGGCCGGGGATTCGCCGCTGCGGCTGCACGAAAACGTCAATCTGGTCGGCATAGCTTCAAAATGTTGTGTCCGGCCCCGGAACTTCTCTGCGTATAGCTGCCAATCTGGAAGAGGGGCATCAAGCAGGGGTGGGACCTTCATGGCGAACAGCGGATGTCCGAGCAATCCCGTGGTATTAGTTTGATCGTCCGCGTAGTCGTCTGTTTTATCGAAGTTGCTGGAGATGATCACATGGCAATCCGGCTGCAAGCCGTTGATGAGGTGAATAGTACCAAGATCAAAAGTGATCGTTGCCGCGTGAGCGCTATCCCTGGATTGCAAGCCGAGCCTGCTGCTCGCGCTGCGGAACTTGGATGCAAGTTTAGGGTTCTCAACCGCCAATTGCAGGATATTTTCGAACACACGTACCATGGGGGCTGAGAATGCTGGATCAAAAGGTATGTCTGGCGGCGTCATAGTTGGCCTTGGGATTGCCTTGAAACGCCCTGGATAGTCTTGCGAGGCGGAAGAACCCATCTTAAGCTGGCGAATTGCCATTCTCAACGGCTGCCCACTCTGTCTGAAACTGAACTTTATTGTTATTCATTAACCGCTATGGCGCTGATTTCGGTGATGGTGTTTTGCATCCTGCTGATCATTTCCGCACCCTATGGTAGGCATGCTCGCAGTGGCTGGGGCCGCGGCGTTCAGGCGAAAGCGGCATGGATAATGATGGAAGCACCCGCAAGTCTCATCAAGTTGGCAGCGATGTTCGTGTTGTCTCTGAATCCGGTCATCATCTGCCTGCTGCTGGTCTGGCAGATTCACTACTTTCACCGCGCGTTCATTTACCCATTTAGCCTGCGCACCGAACGCAAAATGCCGTTTTCGGTGATGGGAATAGCTTTCTTTTTTAACGCGGCCAACGGGCTGCTTAACGCTTGGCATTTTCGACTGTATGCAGACTGGTATACGCTGGATTGGTTTCTTACGTCTAACTTCTGGGGCGGGCTGGGTCTCTTTGTCACGGGTTATGTTTTGATTAAAAAGGCAGATCGCAGCCTCGCAAAGCTTTGTAATCCAGGCCCGGGGTCGACTGCGAGCGATTACGTCATACCCTATGGACCGCTTTATCGTTATGTCAGCTATCCCAATTATCTTGGTGAAACTATCCAGTGCATGGGCTGGGCGCTAATGACCTTGTCGCCTGCGGGTTGGGTGTTTTTCATCTGGACGGTCGCCAACCTGTTGCCCCGCGCGATTAGCCATCATCGCTGGTATCTTGAAACTTTTCAGCATTATCCGCGAGAGCGAAAGGCCATGATTCCGTTCCTGATCTAGGGTCGGATGCTCAGGCATTTCTCGGCATTTTTGTGGTTGAAAAAGTGGCTAACAATGCGGGAAGGGATACAAGGGTCAGCAACATCAGGCTAGTCAGGGCAACCGTTAGAAGTACACCCATCGAGAAGATTCCCTGGTGGGTGGAGAGACTTAGCGCGCAAAATGTACCCAGGGTTGTCAGGTTGCTAAGGAAGACCGCTTTGGGTGTGCTTGAGCTCACCAGTTCCTGGACAGATCGGCTCTGATGAAACCGTTTGACGATGTGAATGCCATTGTCGACACCTAATCCAAAGATCAGCGGTATCACGACTACATTCGCCATGTTAAGTGGCAAATCGATGAAGGCGGAGACGGACAGTGTCACCATTGCGGTCATGATCAATGGAATAAAAACGAGAATGGAGTCGACCACACTTTTGAGTGTGACGATGAGAATCAGGAAGATACAGGCGACGGCGATGCTAATGGCGGTAGTGAACGCACCGATAACAATCGTTCCGATGCCGAGATCCAGTACGGGGCGACCGGTGGCCTCCGGCACAATATCCAGAACCTGTTCAGTGAAGGACCGAAGAGACTCAACCGGCACAATATCGACAGCAGGGGTAATCGATACCAACGCGCTGTTATCCGCGCCGACTAAGCGATCCCGCATTGTGCTCGGTAAATCGCTGAGCGTGAGGGTTTTTGTATCGAGCGCCGTTTTTATCCAAGCGATTTCGGATTGCATAGGAGGAACGATCAATTCATTCCATTTGGTCTGCACGTTTGCGCCGGCGTCTACCAGCGCGCTTAACGTCTGCGCTAATGCTTCAAGGGACGTCGTCAATTCAGGCGAAAGCCTGGTGTCCGTATCCCGTGTCTCAATGCCTTCGATTAGCTTCTCGAGACTGGGTGTTAGTTCGCTTGACAGTTCGCTTGACAGTTCGCGTGATAGTTCAGACGATAGTTCGGGCAATCGTTCAGGTGATCTCCCATATGTGTTTCCGACGTCTTTGTCCTCTAACGATTCAGTGCTGCCCGCGATGGACGTCCCTGGTGTTAACAACAGGGCGCCCAGCAGAAACACCGCGTCTTCCAGAATGAACGCTTTCTCTTCCTGATCTTCCGGTAGGTACTGGCGAGGCGTTTTGACCTCACCAACGATGCTAAGTGCCAGAAGCTGTTCTCTTCTGCGTTCTGCTTCCTCCAAATCGTTGGCAACCCAAGATAAGGCGTAGTCTGTAACAATACCCTCTTCCTGCAACTCCCTGAGGGTTGTCATCGCTTCAGAGTGGGGGTCTTTTAGTGAGAGGGTGCTGTAGTCAAAGGTTGCCTGGCCTGCGGTTAAAGTAAACAGGGCGGCAAGGCCAAGTGTCACGTACGCCGTGTTTTTGGGGTACTTTGCCAAGGCTGATGTGAGGCGTTCCGCAACGCTCACCCTGCTAGGTTTGACGGGATCATCGACCACTGCAAAAAACGCGGGAATAAGTGTCAGGCTAATCACTACAGCGATTACCATGCCGCCCGCGGAAATGATGCCCATTTCACCTAACCCGGTGTAATCGGTAGGCACAAAAGCGAGGAATCCAATGGCAGACGTCACGCCGCACAGTGCAATGGCAGGTCCGAGTGTCGTACCGGTTTCGATCAATGCTGCGGGTTTGCCCAGCGTGCACCTGAGTTCCTGATATCTGAGGCATATATGCACCGCAAAATCGACACCGAGCCCGATAAACATCACCAGGAAAATAATTGAGATGGTGTTGTATTGCCCGACGGTTAACATCGCAAAGGCGGCCGTCCAGATAAGCCCTACCAGCATTGAAAGATATATGGCGGCGATAATCCTGAGGGACCTGACACCCCAGGCAAGCACCGCAATCAGGATGATCAAGGCGAGACTGCCCGCTAATTGCGCGCTATCCATAGCACTTTGGATTTCAAAGTGCTCCAGTGGCACCTGCCCGGTGAGTCTAATATCAACGCTATCCCGGTAAGGGTGTGTGTAGCCTGAGAGCGTTTGATCTAGTCGCGCGATGATCATGGCGTTGGGGCGGTCAATGCCGAAATCTTGATTGCCCTGAATAAAAATGACCTGATAGAACAGACGGTCGCCTTTGATCTTAAACAGTTGGTCTCGCCAAGCGATGGGCGTGTTATTGCCATTCAATGCCTGTATTCCCGCGAGATTTAGGGCGTCGGCCATTTGAACGAACCCTTCCGGTAACTCCTCACTGCTTGTCACCGCTGAGATCATCAGATCCAGCGCGGGTGCGACCGTCCGGTGTCCGGAAATTGCACTGAGAAAAGGTTGGGCGTCGGCCAGTTTTGAGACCGTGTCATTGAGTTCATCGGCACTCAGGAAGAGCAGGGCATTGGCATCGGCAAATTCACTGGTACCCGGGCTATAAACGTTACTGAAGATATCAGTCTGCGTCTCCAAAATGTCGGCCAAGCCTGCAGTGACCTGACGCACTTTATCCGGTCCTGGACCGCTGACTACAACGAAGGTGTTCTGATTGTACTGGGGAAAGGCTGCGACGAACGCATCGTGGGTGCGGCTCCAATCGGTGTCCTGACGAATCAATCTTGAGGTGTCTGAATTCATGTGAAACTGTGTGACGGCGATCCAGGCTGCGCCAGCAGTCATGATTCCGAGGATGCTCAGGACCAGCCATGCGTGCTGAACAACCCAAGTCGTCCACCGGGTTAACAGTTCCGTTTTCATATCAGCGTTCGATCAGGCATCGGATAAATCCAGTGGAAGGATAGGGGAGGCCCGGGGAAGTATAGATGATGTATTAGCCGGCTAGTGCGGCGTGTTAGCGGCGATATCATCGTTCATGTCAGCGATCACCGCTGCCAGGCCACCTTTTTTAAAAAGTGCAGAATAGTTTGACCGTTTTAGTGACAAATCGCTGACGCCGCCGGCAACGATATCGTAGATCTTCCATTGGTCCTCTAGCCGCGGGTCCTCCAGCTTTTGGAGTTGGTAATCCAATGTCACGATATCGGTTTGGGTGGTCAGGGTTGTTCTGACTCTCACGCGGTCTTCAGACAGAGACTCGGTGACATTAGTTGTGAAGCGTTGGTCATTGAACTTTTTGAACCGATTTGCGTAGCTTGTGCTGATCAGCACCGCGATGAGCGTGGCGTATTCATCCTGCTCAGATGTCGTAAGTGCTCGCCAGTTCCGCCCTAGTGATATTCGGGCGATCGTTGCCGGGCGGAAGAATGCGTTGACTGCGTGAGATGTGATTGAAAGCCTTTGGGCTGGATCGTCTGACTTCATGGCGTTGAGCAATTGTTCATGGAAAGCCGTGACGACCTGAGCGGGTTCAAGGGCGCGAGCAGAGTCGTCAGCATATCCAATGACAGGCAAAATTAGCCCGGCGAGACACAGCGTAAGCAGCCTGTAATCGTTAATTTTTTTCAATAAATTCAACAACTTCTAGGTTGAACCCAGAAATAGCATTATATCGGGTGGGGGAGCTAAGCAAACGCATTTTGCTAACGCCCACGTCTCTCAAAATTTGTGACCCGGTACCGATCACTCGATAGCCACCTGCTTCGCTGGACTGTCTTTGGACCTGTGGTAGGTCAGGAAAATGAGATACCTGGCTGAGTTCTTCGGCCTGATTGGCGGGCTCTCCCACGAGTACAACCACGCCGGCGTCAGAAGCTGCAATGTGGGTCATTGCGTCGTGAAGTGACCAGGTTTCTGAATATCCTGGTCTGATGGTCTGCAGGACGTCTCGCAGGGTATTTAGAATCTGGACGCGAACAAGGCAGGGGACATCCTCGCTAATCTCGCCTTTGACGAGGGCATAGTGAACACTGTCGGAGATATTGTCTTTATAGGTGTGTAGTCGGAACTCGCCGTGACTGGTTGTTATTTCACGCTCGTCGATACACTCGATGGTGGTGTCGTAGAGATTTCTGTACTGAATCAGGTCAGCGATCGTGCCAATTTTAATGTCATGCTTTTCTGCAAATACCTCAAGTTCAGGCCGTTTTGCCATCGTCCCATCTTCGTTCATGACTTCGACAATCACCGATGCTGGCTCGTAGCCTGCCATTCTAGCCAGATCACAGCCAGCTTCAGTATGGCCAGCGCGGGCCAATACACCACCGCGTTTGGCGATTAACGGGAAAATATGTCCGGGTTGCACCAGATCGCTCGCCCGTGCATTCTTGGCAACGGCGACACGAACTGTCTTTGCCCTGTCAGCGGCTGAGATACCGGTAGTAATGCCTTCCGCGGCTTCAATTGAAACCGTAAAGTTGGTTTCATGCGTGGAGCCGTTGTTTTCTACCATCAGAGGAAGATTCAGTCGCTGGGCGCGTTCCTGGGTCAAAGTAAGACAAATAAGACCACAAGCATGGCGTGCAAAAAACGTGATGTGCGCCGGGGTAACGACGTCCGCCGCGATAATCAGGTCGCCTTCATTTTCTCTGTCCTCATCATCCATGATCAGGACCATCTTGCCCTGACGGAAATCCTCGAGAATTTCTTCAGCAGTATTTATGGACACGTTCGACCCCATTATGTTTGCGTGACGCGATTATACTCGAAACCCACCGATCACCGTATCGCATACCAAGAGCGGCTATATTCCGTATAATACGCCATTCGCATCACTGACTTTGCTTAAAGGGAGGCTAAGGGTGACAAACATGTCTTTGGACAACCCCGAATTTCGCCGACGACTTCATGAGGTCGCCTCGGAAATCATTTCTGACCCGGAGCGCAAAGCCGTTTACGAGGCAGATGGCCTGACGGCGATACGAGCGATGCCCGGATTGGTCGTCTTGCCCGCGACTGTGTCTGAGGTTCAGGCGATTGTGGCACTTTGTAATGAGTACCAAGTGCCTTTAGTGGCGCGTGGTGCTGGTACAGGACTGTCTGGTGGCGCGACGCCTCACCATCAGGGTGTACTTCTCGTACTGGCGAGATTTAACCAAATACTCAGTATTAATCAGGATAATCTGACAGCGACGGTGCAGCCGGGTGTGACCAATCTTGCCATTTCGGACGCAGTGTCAGACCTGGGGTTCTACTATGCGCCTGATCCATCTTCCCAGATCGCCTGTACGATTGGCGGCAACGTCGCTGAGAATTCTGGCGGCGTTCATTGTCTTAAATACGGCTTGACGGTGCACAATGTCCGTCAAATTAAAGTGGTCATGCCAGATGGCCGGCTCAAAGTGATGGGGCAATCCGGATTGGATTCGCCCGGGCTTGATTGGCTAGCTTTACTTCATGGCTCAGAAGGGATGCTCGGGATTGTGGTTGAGGTGGTGGTTCAACTACTTCCGAAGCCTCCCTCGGTGGTGGTGCTCATGGCCGCTTTCTCTTCCATCAAACAAGCCGCTGACAGTGTTTCTGACGTCATTGGCCAAGGCATTCTGCCCGCCGGATTGGAAATGATGGATAAGCTTGCCATTCAAGCAGCGGAGGCATTCATTGGCGCAGGGTATCCGATTGATGCCGCTGCGCTGTTACTCTGTGAACTTGACGGACACGCATCAGAAATCGAGAGACTCTCCCAACAAGTCACCGATGTTTTTGAGAAAAACGGGGCTATTTCTGTCAGCGCGGCTACTGATGAGACGGCACGGCAAAAACTTTGGCAAGGTCGCAAAGCGGCCTTTCCCGCAGTGGGTAGGATTGCGCCCGATTACTACTGCATGGACGGCACCATACCCCGTCGGGAACTGAGCGCGGTTTTGGCCGAAATCTCGCGTCTCTCAGCTAAATACGATCTTCAGGTGGCCAACGTATTTCATGCGGGGGATGGTAATCTTCACCCACTCATACTCTTTGACGCTAACGAGGGAGATCAACTTCGACGGGCGGAGTCATTTGGTAGCGACATACTGCAATTGTGCATAGAGAAGGGCGGTACGATCACCGGAGAGCATGGCGTTGGACTCGAAAAAATTAATGAGATGTGTGCGCAGTTCACGGAGACTGAACTGAGTATTTTTCACGGGATAAAAAATGCCTTTGATCCCCGCGGCATCCTGAATCCTGAAAAGGCGATTCCAACACTCAGTCGCTGTGCGGAGTTTGGTGCTATGCACGTCCATGTGGGTGAAGAAAAGTTTCCCGAACTGGAGCGCTTTTAGTGATGGAGCTTCAAACCCTGTGTGACGCAGTCAGCGCACGTTATTCACTTGGCGAGCCGTTTGCCATTGTTGGTGGAGACACCCATGCGCATCTGGGGCTTAAGGTTCAGGCGGAGCCTTTTAATGTGGGTCAACATCAAGGGATCATTGAATACCATCCCGCGGAGTTAGTGGTTCGTGTCAGGGCAGGAACGCCTTTGGATGAGCTGGCACAAACACTGTCGGAGCAGGGTCAGATGCTGGCGTTCGATCCCATCAGCCTTGGAAGCGGCCTTCAGGGCAGGCAGTCGACGATAGGGGGCGCTATTGCAACGGGTAGTTCCGGGAGTCGAAGACCTTATTCAGGAGCCGCTCGGGATTATGTCCTCGGTGTGAGTATGGTGCTGCATTCGGGTGAAACCCTCTCGTTTGGCGGGCAGGTGATGAAGAACGTGGCTGGCTATGATGTCTCCCGTTTAGTGTGCGGATCTTTCGGAATGTTGGGTGTGATTTCGGATGTCAGTCTGAAAGTCCTGCCAAAACCAGTGTTGGAAACGAACATCGCGCTTACACTCGCGTCCGAGCAGGCGATGACGCTCGTTCGTGATCTGCGAGCTCGAAAGAGCAGTGTCAGCGCCTGTTGTTACCTGGAAGGACGATTGTATCTTCGGCTTTCAGGCAGCGAAGCGGCCGTTCAGTATGATCTGGATAAGATAGGTGGAGACGTCGTTGATGACGCTTTTTTTACAACACTGGATCGCCGTGAACTGGAACCTTTTCAATCCGCCAATGAAATCTGGCGATTGAGTACCGACCCTGGAGAATTGTTGGAGTCATCGAGTTGCAGCGTGTTCGATTGGGGGTTTGCGCAGCGCTGGCTATTTGATCCTCCTGGCAATCCTCGCGATGAGTATGCGGGAAGTGGGCATTGGACCTGTATTCGGTCGGCGGGTGAGCCTGCGATCAGCCATCCGTTTCAGCCGCTGGATGACGCTGACTTTGCGCTACATCGGCGTGTCAAAACGGTGTTCGATCCTGACGGATTGTTTAATCCCGGTCGACTGTACCCGGGTCTTTAGTGAAAGAAATGAATCAATAACGGCTACATGACTAGCAACATAGTGAAAAAAGTAGTGGAAAAACAATCAATGAAAATCAAAGTATGAAAACGAAGATTCACCCAGCGCTCGCGGGCCGCAACGATGTTCAGGAAGCCGACGAAATCCTGAGACGCTGCGTACACTGTGGTTTTTGCAACGCAACCTGTCCTACTTTTCAACTTACCGGGGATGAACTCGATGGTCCCCGGGGTCGCATTTATTTGATCAAAAACCTGCTTGAAGAAAACGAGATGGAGTCAGATACCGCTGCGCATCTGGACCGATGTCTGACCTGTCGGGCTTGTGAGACGACTTGTCCGTCAGGGGTCGAGTACGGTCGATTGCTTGATGTGGGTAGAGCGATTGTTCAAGATAAGGTGACCAGGCCGTTACAACAGCGGGTGCTGACGGCGTTGCTGCAGTTTGTCATTCCGAAACCCTATCTGTTCGTGCCGCTCCTTAGACTCGGGCAGTTGTTTCGCCCGGTACTCCCGGGGTTTCTCAAGAAACACGTTCCACAGCACCAGCCGGCACGCTACAAGGAACAAGATTTTAGCCTCTCGAACGAAAACGAAAACTTGGGAAAAGTGCTCCTGCTTTCGGGCTGCGTTCAGTCTGCAGCGACGCCAAACGTGACAGCGTCACTGTCAAAGATATTGGCGAAACGCGGTATTGCGACTGAGCGGGTTTCAGAAGGGTGCTGCGGGTCTCTTGATCTTCATTTGTCGGGCCATGAGAAAGCCAGGCAACGAATGAAGCAGGTCATTGATCGCTTGTATCCGAGGCTAGATGATTGCATGGGTATTGTTTCGACCGCGACTGGTTGCGAAGTCACCTTAAATGAATACCCGGAACTGCTGAAAGATGACCCGATATACGGCCCAAGAGCTGAAGCGCTGGTTCAAAAACTCAAAGCGCCTTCTGAATTGGTCCAGGGCATTGAGCTCGCGGCCGATTCGAGGCGAATTGCAGTGCACGTTCCCTGTTCAATGCAACACGGTCTTAAAAAGGGGCTGTCACTCGAGGTTTTCATGAAAGAGCTTGGTTTTAACGTCGTTAAGACTCGGGATGCCGGACAGTGTTGTGGTTCTGCGGGCACCTACTCGATACTGCAACCCGAGTGGTCTGAGGAACTGCGCCATAAGAAATTGGCGGGGTTAAATGCTGATGCACCGGATCTCATTGTGACTGCTAATGTAGGATGTCAATTGCATTTATCTGACGATATTCCTGTGGTGCACTGGTTGGAGCTGGTAGCAGAAAGCTGTTGATATGGCGTTCAGTGTTCTTTCGCAGGCAAGCCTTCTATCATGACCACATCGCCGGCTGACGCCGCAAACCGGTATTGTGCCAAGGCTTGATACTCGTCTGATTCATACCAATCGAGCGCGTCTCGTTTCGTCGGAAATTCGATTAGGACGGTTCTTGTGACCTGCTGTTCGCGTTCAAGAGACCAAGCACCTTCAAGTACTAGAGTCTTTTCGTCAACCGCGAGCATCTTCCCTTGATAGCGAGCAAAGATTTCCATGAAACCTTCGGCGTATCGCTCGTAGGTCTCACGGTCCGTGATGCGGATCCGGGCAATCAGGTAATAAGCCATATCCATGTTCCTCTCGGATCAAATTTAAGCCTGCTCAAAGAGCCAGAGCAGCAGGCCTTTTTGTGCGTGCAATCGGTTTTCAGCCTGCTCGAATATAATGGCGCGAGGATCTCTAACGGCGTCCGCGGTTATTTCGTATCCTTCGTGTATAGGCATGTCATGCATGATGTGACCTGACATTCCCGCAATCAGTTCAGCATTAATCTGATAGGGCAGCATTTCTTTGATACGTGCTTCTTTCTCTTCTTCAAAATCTGGGTTATTGAAATACTGCATATCAATCCAGGTATCTGTGTAGATAAAGTCAACGTCGTTAAGTTTTCCCGGGTCCACGACGTGATTAATTCGGGTGGATGAGGCAATGATTTGTTGAACATCGGCATCTGTGGATTCGCCATTGTCGTTGATCGCGGGCGTTGCCAGAGTGAGCCTGATGTCGAGTTTGTCGCAGATCAAGACCAGAGAATTAGAGACATTGTTTTGAACACCCACGTAAGCGAGATGCGCTTTACTTATTGCATCTATCCCACCTTCAAAGTGTTCAGCCATCGTGAGCACATCGGTCAGTGCCTGACAGGGGTGGAATTTTTCACAGCACCCATTAATCACTGGTACCTTACTAGCGCTAATGATCTTGTTTAGATCCTCATGATGCATCAGCCTTGCCATGATGCAGCTTACGTTTCGGGAGAGGTATTCGGTTTCGTTTTCGATGCCGGACAAAACAAAGTTGGACGTCATCCAATCGATGAAGACCGCGTGCCCGCCGAGCTCGAACATGCCCACCTCAAACGAGACGCGAGTACGCGTGCTGGTTTTTTGGAACAGCATTGCCATGGACTTGCCCTTAAGCGCTTGGTGATAGCTTTCGGGGTTTTTCTTGACGGCAGCGGCGCGTCCCAGAATGTCTGTTAGCTCTTCGCTGGTCAGGGCTTTTAAGTTAGGAACATGTCTCACAATGACACCTATCGTCACGCAAAAGAGGGCAAGCTACCTGATGCTTTTGATTTTGTACAGTCCATGTGCGCCCCGAATCAGGGCGGATTGCCTGCAGCCACAGCTGAGATCGGTTGAGCAGGGCATCATACCGTTCGATTTGACCCGACTCTTTCATCAGTTCGACGCGCGTGAAGTTAGGAGATTCGGATAGTCCGACCCGACCCGACCCGACGTGTAAGCTCGAAGCCAGCGAGCCCTGCCATCCCCTGGCAGCTTTGAGAGTACTTTGGTTTGTGGTGACCATGATTCAAAATTCCCTCTGTATCCTGATTGCCTTTCCACCCGTGTATTTATCCAAGCCTGTATAACTATTCCTGAACAACCACCTCTGAACAATCATCCTTGAATAACTACAAAAGTCGGAATCGATACGGGGGTTGCAACTGATTTCAGGGCTGTCTTTTGGCTTGGAGGACCTTACGGCTTGGCGCTGGGCGCGAAATATGTAACGCTCACGGGCATCCTAATTAGCTGAGTCGGTGAGCGCCTTGTGTGGCAGATTTAATATTATTAATGATCCCCTGACCCAACTTGTGATGGAGATCACCGGGCAATCCGGGCCGTGGTCCATGACCACGGAATACAACATCGCACCGACTCAACAAATACCTGTCCTCAGATATGCCGATGGCAATGAGTGGAATCTTTCGCTTATGCGCTGGTGGTTGGTCCCATCGTGGTCTCCGGGTCCCAGCACCAAATATAGTATGTTTAATGCGAAGGCGGAAACCTTGTCCACGAGTCGAGCGTACCGCGAGCCCTATCAATCGAGGCGCTGTATTGTGCCTATTTCGGGCTACTACGAATGGCGCAGTTCGGGTACGCAAAAATTGCCTTACTACATAGAACCTGCGGTGGCGCCGGGTTTTGCTTTAGCGGGTTTATGGGAACGTTGGCAGGGTGTGGCGCAGGGTGAACAACAGGTCATTGAAAGTTGTACGATCGTGACTACGGCGGCGACTCAGGCGATGTCTTCTGTGCATCATCGGATGCCAGTGCATTTCACCGACGAACAGGCGCGACAGTGGGTCGGTGCGCAGGCAAATGCTGATGAGTTGCAGGCTTTGCTAGCACCTGAATTGCGTACCGGGATTCGAGTGACACCTGTGTCAACCGTAGTTAATAATGCGCGGAATAAGGATGAGCGCTGTCTAGAACCGCTGGGTCATGCGCGAATTATTCATCAGCGACCGAAGATTGATTAGTAACGCTTGTACTAACGCTAGCGCCGACTAATTTCGAGAAACGTGAAAAATCTCATCGTCACTTAGGTTGTCCAGTGCGTAGGCAAATTCGTCGCGAATATCTTCTTTCGTTCGCCCGATACTGCGGATAGTACTGCACCAAATTCCAGAGCATTCCCTGTCCGTAAGCTTTGCCATCTTTATGTTGCGCGGCTGCTTTTTCGAGTCCGTTGATTAGGTCTGCTTTTGTCAGATCAAACGCGTTCATGAGTCTTAGTCCTTTTTGCGACTTTCAATGTTGTGACTTACAAGTTGTTAGCTTCTATTGTTGATTTTCGCTGGTGGGCATTCAGCATAGAAATGCTCAGGTCCATGAGTTTGGCAGAAAGCCATTGACTAACACTGATCTCCGTCAGCTTTCTGTCCTTCCAAAGCCGTCTAGTTGTTATCTGAATATTCGCTGAAACCCTGTCATTGCCGCTATAGCTGAGGGAAGAGCGTGGATGAATTGCTTACACGTAGGTCGTGGAAATTTCGCCCATTTCGCTGCGCGCGATGAGTTCACGATGTACTTCATCCGGACCGTCGGCAAGCCGGAGGGCGCGGTGAGCTGCCCACATGCCGGCGAGCGGGGTATCCGCGGAGACGCCGGTACCGCCATGCATTTGGATTGCGCGGTCGATGACGTTAAGCGCTGCATTAGGCACAACCACTTTCATTTGTGCGATGTCCGGCAGTGCATTTTCCAGACCTTTAAACTGCAGCGACCATGCAGCGCGTAGCGCTAAGAGCCGACCGGTTTCAATCTCCGTTCTTGAGTTGGCGATGAGATCGATGTTCCCGCCGAGTTCCGACAGTGGTTTGCCAAACGCAAAGCGTGTTTTTGCTCGCTGTGTCATGAGCTGTAGCGCTCTCTCAGCAGCACCGATAGAGCGCATACATTGATGAATTCGCCCGGTACCCATGCGTTCCTGCGCGATTTCGAATCCCTGGCCTCGTTCGCCGACGAGGCTGGTTTCCGGCACATGTACATCACTAAACCTGATCTGTGCATAGCCGTGCGGCGCGTTGTCGTAGCCAAACACCGGCAACATTCTGGTGATGGACACGCCGGGCGTATCCATGGGAACTAAAACCAGAGACTGTCGTTTTTCTGGCGGACCCAAGGGTTCGGTAACGCACATCACCAGAAGAAAGCCGAAGTCAGGATGACCGGCGCCGGAAATCCAGGTTTTCTCGCCGTCAAGCACCCACTCGTTATTTTGCAGAGTTGCGGTTGCCGCAATATTGGTGGCATCAGAAGAGGCGACCGCGGGTTCCGTCATAGCAAAGCCCGATTTTAAGTCGCCGGATAACAACGGCACCAGATAGTCTACGGTTTGTTGTTCACTGCCATAGCGGGCAAGGATTTCCATGTTGCCGCTGTCGGGCATCGCGCAATTAAATACTTCCGCCGCAATCTCGGATAAGCCCATTTGCTCTGCGAGATACGCGTAATCGATTTGGCTCCACGTTTGTTCGTTTCTGGTGATAAAGAGATTGAACAAGCCTTCACTGCGGGCTTGCTGCTGGAGGGACCGCATGACCGATGGAACCTGCCATCGATTTTCTTCGAGTTCGGAATTGTAAGTCGGCTCCTCGGGGATAATGACATCGTGAATAAACTGTTTAAGTCTGGATAGAACGATGCTTACTGCTTCTGAGGCGCCGAGATTCATTGGTTTGACCATGCGTTTTGAATGGGTTTTTTGAGCGATTTAGGTGTTGTGCTTTCAACTCTTCCGGAACTACAGGCATGTTCTTCAGCGAATCGTAGCACTCCTTGGATCAGGCTCTCGATCAATGTTGCGTTGATATTAATACCGGGTTCAATGACCAGGTTGCGAATAATCAATTGATGGCTGCTGCGGTCTGCCTTGATGTCCGCGCGGCCAATCAGGTTGTCTCCATAGAGCATGGGGAGTGAGAAGTAGCCGTATTTCCTCTTTGCTGCTGGTAAGTAACATTCCAGTTGGTAGTCAAAATCAAACAGCGCGAGCGTACGTTTTCGGTTGATTATCAGATTGTCAAAAGGCGATAGAAATTTGACTCTCCCCGTTTGAACCCGGGGGGGGCGGGGCGCCATCAAATCAGCCGTTGAATAGTAGACATCCCCTTTGACGATAACTGTGATCAGTGCTTCGTCTTCGATCAATTCTCGGATGGCGTGCTTCATGGGTTCCTTGAGTGAAATCTTTGCCAGTTGGCGGATGGTCGATTTTGCGTAACCCAGATCCTGTTCTGTTGCGACGCCCAGCGCTTGAATCATCGTCATGACGAGATGGCGGCACCATGCTTCCCGGGTTGGCATTGACGTGTCAATTCCATCAGGGATTACACGCTCTGGCAAATCAAAAACCTTTTGAAAACCGTCCCGACGCGTCACCATGAGTTCTCCAGATAAAAAAAGATGTTCCAGCGCGCGTTTGGCTGGTTTCCACTCCCACCAACCGCCACGCTTTTTCTTTTCGGTATCTTCAAAATCACGGGACTGTAACGGACCTTCGGCATCAATCCGCTTGATGATCAGACGCGCAAGCTTCTCGTCCCGTTCTCTGGAGTCTCGCCAGCCTTTCATGACGGGGAGTGAGAAACGGTAAGATTCGAATGGCAAGAATGCCGCAGCGTGCCCCCAGTACTCAAAAATTTCTCTGTCCTTAACGAGATCTGAAAGATGCTGCCCCCGGTAATTGGGCACGCGAGAGGACATGATGTGTTCATGGGCACGAGAGACAACGGAGATGGTGTCGATTTGCAGATACGATATCTGCCTAAGTGCCGCCGCAACGCCATTTTTCCCTCGCCCAAAGCCGCTGTCGCGATGTAGTCCCTGCTGTCTGAGAAAGCGCTTTTTTGCATCGTTTTGACTGATTTCCATCTGCGCAGTTTACCCCACAGTGGTGGCTCTCCCGCACTCATAAGGTCGGTGAACATGGTAAGCTCATGCCCACGAATCGAGAAGTTAGTGACAAGGACCAAACGACAATGCGTCAGCTTTTATTCACCATTTTGATTGTTCTTCCCACCTTTGCCAGTAGCGGCACGACCGAGGCGGTCTATGGTGAAAACGCCATGATTTCGTCGCGATCGACACTGGCGTCCCAGGCAGGTATCGATATTATGCGTCAGGGCGGGAATGCTGTTGACGGTGCTGTGGCCACAGCCTTTGCGCTGGCGGTGGTCTATCCTTCTGCCGGTAATCTTGGCGGCGGTGGATTTGCGGTCATCATGACGCCCGACGGTGAAGTCACCACTCAGGACCATCGGGAAGTTGCACCGCTTGCGGCACATCGAGATATGTACCTCGACGAAGATGGTAACGAGATTAAGGGAATGTCGCGGACGACGTTGCTCGCAACCGGCGTGCCTGGAAGTGTTGACGGGCTATTGTCGATGCTTGAAAAGTACGGAACCATGAGCCGAAAACAGGTCATGGCGCCTGCTATTCGTCTGGCATCTAAAGGCTTTATTTTGAATTTCTATCTTGCGCGGCACATCAGTACGGTCGGGGCTAAGATGGGCGAAAATGCGGCGGCTCGAGCCATCTTCACGAAAGACGGTCAGCCGCTTAAGGTAGGCGACAGATTGCGGCAAATAGATCTTGCTAACACGCTGAAGCGTATCGCGAAGCATGGCCGTGAAGGATTTTATGAGGGTAAAACGGCAGAACTTATCGTGGCTGAAATGGAGAGCGGTGGCGGTATCATCAGCTTAGAAGATCTTGCGCAATACCGCTCAACTTGGAGAGAGCCGGTTCATACCACCTATCGCGGCCATGATGTCTGGACGATGGGTCCGCCTTCTTCCGCCGTACTCATTCTGCAGATGCTGAATATGATCGAACCATCGGATATTCGTGCAATGGGATGGGGGTCGGCGCAGACGATTCATACAATGATTGAAGCTGAGCGCCGTGCTTATGCTGATCGTGCAGAACATCTGGGTGACCCCGAGTTTTTTCCGGTGCCACTGGCTGAGCTTGCCAGTAAGTCTTACGCGAAGTCTCGTTTCGAAAATTTTGATCCAGACAGGGCTTCGGATAGTGATGAAATTTTTGCCGGGGAGTTCACGGACAGTGAAAGCCCACAAACGACACATTTCTCGGTTATGTCAAAAGATGGCATGGCTGTCTCTTTTACGACAACGCTGAACAGTCCCTACGGTAATAAAATTGTAGTTCCCGGCACAGGGATCTTGCTGAACAATGAGATGGACGACTTTTCCATCAAACCTGACACCGCGAATCAGTATGACCTCATCGGCCGTAAAGCAAACGAAGTGGCACCGGGCAAGCGAATGTTGAGTTCCATGTCACCCACAATTGTAAGTAAAGCAGGAAAAGCCATTCTTGCGACGGGCTCACCGGGTGGCTCGACGATTATCACCACAACCTTCCAAGTCATTCTGAACGTGATTGATCATCAGATGTCGTTAGAGGATGCTGTGAGCCGGCCTCGTTTTCACCACGCATGGAAACCCAATCGCGTTATTTATGAGCGATTTTCCATCCCGCCTGACGCTCAGGCTATTTTGAAGGCGAAAGGTCATTCATCTCTGATCGAGATTAATTCTCCAGTCTTTAGAGGCCTGGGAGACGCGAATTCAGTGCTCCGCAATGATGGTGTTTTTCATGGTGTCAAGGATCCAAGGGCAGAGGGTAGGGCCGTTGGTTACTAGCGCCCGTTGATAGGTGAGATGTCTATTCATTTTCTGGCGGTAGACGGTTTTAATCTGATTCGCAGAATCTTTGAGGCGCGTAAACCCGAGGACCAAAGTGGGCTCCTGTCAGTTGTCGAATCCACGGCAGCGTCCTTGCGAAAAGCATTGAACAGGCATTCACCGACCCACGCGGCGGTTGTGCTAGAACGGCACGATCGCACCTGGCGTCATATGCTGGAACCGGAATACAAAGCGAACCGCAGTGAGACGCCAGCGCTTCTGGTCGACAATCTTGACGCTTTCCGAGAAGCATTTATGGCCCTTGGTGTCCGATGTTGTGAAATTGATAGCTACGAAGCCGATGATGTCGTTGCGACCATCGCGCGGGTGGTAGCAAGCCACGATGGCAATGCGGTGATCTTATCTACCGACAAGATTTATGCACAGTTGCTAGCGCCGCGAATCAAAATTTATGATCATTTTGCAGACGCATTTCAAGATGACGCGACCGTAGTCCAACGCTTTAAGGTCCAGCCCGATCAGCTAGTGGACTATTTTGCGATGGCGGGAGATAGAACCAATAACATCAAGGGTATTAGCGGCATTGGGCCCAAGGCCGCGTGTCGGTTGCTTGATGCGTTTGTCACGTTGGATAACATCCTTGCATGGACACAGCTTAGCGAGGGCGCAGCAGAGTTGGATTCAGCCCTGAGGTTAGCGATAGATAAAGTCCAGAAAAGCGAGACAACAGCTCTTCGCTGTCGCCAACTCGTGACATTGAAGACGGATGTTTCACTGGGTCTCAATCTGAAGTCCTTTCGAATTCTGACGAATCAAAGTATTGCATAACCAACTAGGAGTAACGGGTGTCACTAACAGTAAGTAGTTTTAAAGCCTACGACGTTCGAGGGCGAGTGCCAGATGAGCTGAATCCAGAAATCGCTCGCGCGATTGGCTCTGCGTACGCAGCCTATATCAAACCGAAGCGGGTCGTCGTTGGACATGATATCAGACTGTCCAGTCCGGAAATTTGTGACGCGCTTATTGATGGTTTACTTGCGAGCGGTGTTGATGTGACACACATTGGCGTTTGTGGCACCGAGGAAATCTATTTCGCAACAGATCACTACAATTTTGACGGTGGAATTGTCGTGACGGCTAGCCATAACCCTAAGGACTATAACGGTTTGAAAATGGTCAGGGAATTCTCAAAACCTATAAGTGGTGATACTGGCCTTGAGGATATTAAGCAACTCGTTGCTGAAAACGAATTTGTCGATGCCGCCGCGCGAGGCCAGCTGGATTACCTGGATCATCAAGCCGCTTATATTGAAAAGCTGCTTGGTTATGTTGATGCAGACGCGCTCAAGCCGCTTAAAATTGTCGCGAACCCGGGCAACGGTGCTGCAGGCGCAACCATGGCTGCGGTGTGCAAACAGTTACCCGTTTCGATGATTCCTGTCCATTTTGAACCGGACGGGCAGTTCCCCAATGGTGTTCCTAATCCGCTGATAACAGAGAATCGCGGCTCTACTATTGAAGCGATTAAGGCGAACGGCGCGGATTTAGGTATTGCCTGGGATGGTGATTTTGATCGCTGCTTTTTGTTCGATGAAAACGGCCGCTTCATCGAAGGCTACTACATCGTTGGCTTGCTGGCGCAAGCGTTCCTGCTGAAAGAATCGAACGCGGCCATCGTTCATGACCCTCGTCTTGTCTGGAACACGACCGACATCATCGATGAGTTTGGTGGGCGAGCAGTGGAGAGCAAAGCAGGGCACGCTTTCATCAAGGAAGTCATGCGTGAGCAAGACGCCATTTATGGTGGTGAGATGAGCGCTCATCACTACTTCAGAGATTTTTCATACTGTGACAGTGGCATGGTGCCCTGGTTGTTAGTGATTGACCTGATGTCGAGACAAGATAAAAAGCTGAGCGAACTCGTTGATGAGCGAATGCTGAAGTATCCGGTGTCCGGTGAAATCAATCGACGCATCAAAGATCCCGCTAGTCTGCTCGCTCAATTGGAAGACGAATATGCAGAAGATGCGGTGTCTATCGATCACGTCGATGGACTGAGTGTGCAATATGAACAGTGGCGCTTTAATGTCAGAGCATCGAACACGGAGCCGGTTGTGCGGCTTAATGTTGAGTCCCGCGGCGACGAGGCGTTGATGCAGGCCAAGACCAAAGAGTTGCTCTCGAGAATGCGTGGCGATCCGGCGTGAACCTGACGCTGGCCTCTGGTATTGAGATCGAATTTGAAACCTATGGTGCCGATAGCCAGCCGGCGATTCTGCTCATTCGAGGTTTGGGTACTCAACTCATTGACTGGCCTTTTTCCCTGATAAAAGAGCTTCGAGACGAAGGATTTCGCATTGTTGTTTTTGATAATAGGGACGCGGGTCTTAGCCGAAAGTTTCAGGGGGCGCCTGACCCTTACCGCGTTGCCAAAGGACTTGAAACGGCACCTTATACGCTATCGGATATGGCTCTGGACGTCGTTCAATTGATGGATGGTTTGCATATCGACCGTGCTCATGTTTTTGCAATATCTTTGGGCGGGATGATTGGGCAGGTACTAGCAGCGCAACATCCCGATAGATTGTTGAGTCTGTTTTCGGTGATGTCGAGTTCATCGCGTCGCGGACTTCCCGGCGCAACGAATGAGGCAGCCCGGACGCTTGAGGTCGAAACTGATTCAAACGCTGATCGAGAGTCAATTATTGCGGCCATGATCAACGTCCTTGAAGTGTGCGGATCACCCGGTTACCCAATGTCGAAAGACGAGCTTCGCGGTATCGCCCAGCGGCGCTATGATCGTGACCATGATCCACTGGCAGGCACTCGACAAATGGCGGCTGTGGCTGCAACGGGAGACAGGTCGTCGTTACTACAGTCCATTCAGATACCTACCTGTGTTATCCACGGTGAAGAAGATCCGCTCATTCCCATGGCGGCTGGCGTGGATACCTGCGAGCAAATACCTGGCGCAGTGTTTCACGGGGTACCGGGAATGGGGCACGATATTCCCGCCGGGTTGGTCAATCACATCGTCGCTTTGGTGGTAACTTTCATCAGCGATTTGGATCGCGGCGCGTTTCCTGACGAGTGATTGTACTTGGCGGCGATCTGAAGAAGGGCGCCAGGCGTTGGCGCGCTTCCCAAGTGGAACCAAGTTCAGCTTTCTTTTGAGATGTTAATCGCTTCAGCAGCGGTTCTTTTCTCAAGTGAGATTAGATCTAAAAGAATATGCCCGCTCTCAACAAGAAAGGGGTCGGGTAATTTGTCTTCGTCAGGCTCAACGCTACTGTCACTGCTGGCAACATTTTTCTTGTCTTGATCGTCACCCGGTGTGGACTCACCCGGTGTGGACTCACCCGCGTCGATCACAGGTTGATCAATGATCGCCATTTCGCTGCTGGGTACCAAGCCATCGGTCTCTTGACCTTCACCGTCTGGAACGATGGCGGCGCCCCCTGCGTTATCTGATCCACCCGAATCTGCAATCGCAGGTTTACTGGGGTTTAGATCATCGAGGGAAGTTATAACAGCCATGCCAAGCGCAAGCCTTTTCTTGTTTTCGAGCTCAATCCAGAAGTTTTCTCTGGTGGTTTTTTCTGCGAGACGTGTTTTCTCATTGAGGCTGACAGAATCATCTTCACTTCTTGCTTTACGATATGCGAAAGCTTCTTTGAGATAGTTAAACTCTGGATTGTCAGCCACTCGCTGCAGGTGAAGTGTTTGCAGTTCGTTGACGAAATTGTTGACGTTGTTTTTTCGGCGGTAGTTGGTCGCAGTAATCTTGTCCCAGGGAAGTGGTCTTTCCAGAGTGCTCTCACCAATGGCATCGGGGTCGTAGCTGGACGGATAGAGGATGTCCGGCACAATACCTTTCTCTTGGGTGCTTTCGCCTGATATCCGATAGAACTTTGCCTGCGTCAATTTGAGTTGGCCACGGTTCAGCGGCAGGAGTGACTGCACGGTCCCTTTTCCAAATGTCTGGCTGCCGATGATAACGCCTCGGTCATAATCTTGAATGGCACCGGCGAAAATTTCTGAAGCAGACGCGCTCAATCGGTTCACGAGTACGGCCAGTGGACCGTCGTAGACAATGTTCACATCCCGATCAGCAAGAATGTCGACTCGATTGCTTTTGCTGCGAATTTGTACCGTAGGTCCGCGATCAATGAACAAGCCAGTCAAGAGCTTTGCTTCCTGAAGAGATCCGCCGCCATTGTTACGAAGATCAATAACGATGCCATCGACATCTTTTTCGATGAGTTCTCGGACCAATTTTTTAACGTCCCGGGTGGTGCTTTTATAATTACGATCGCCTTTTTGGAGCGCTCTAAAATCCACATAGAAGGTAGGAATATCAACGACTCCGATCTTTTGCACCGCGCCGAATTGTTCGATTTCAATGATTTCAGATTGAGCGGACTGCTCTTCTAACTCTACCTTGTTTCGGGTAATGCTAATGGTTCTCGATGTTGTTTTGTCACCGCTGGTGCTTGCGGGAACAACGTCGAGTCTAACGACGGTGTCTTTTTTGCCGCGGATGAGTTGAACCACTTCATCTAATCGCCAGCCAATGACATCAACCATTGCGCCCGCGTCACCCTGACCAACGGCAAGAATCTTGTCATCGGGCTTCAATTGTCCCGCTTTGTCTGCCGGACCTGCCGGTACCAAAGAGACCACTTGTGTGTATTCGTCTTCCATCTGTAACACCGCACCGATTCCCTCAAGTGAGAGGCTCATGTTGATGTTGAAGTTTTCGGATGTCCTTGGCGAGAAGTACTGAGTATGCGGATCGTAGGTTTTAGTAAACGAATTCATATAGAGTTGGAAAACGTCTTCGCTATTAGTCTGTTGTGAACGAGTCAGTCGATTGGAGAAACGTTTGACGAGCAGTTCCTGAATTTTTTCAGGCTCTTTATCGGTGAGGATTAGATTGAGCACGGCGTCTTTAACTCTTTTTCGCCAGAAGTCGTCGAGCTCTTCTGCTGTCTCCGCCCAAGGTGCATCGTCCCTATCTACGAGCAAATCTTCCGCAATCGTGAAATCAAACTGCTCAACACCTTCTTCAAGCAGACTGACGACGCTCTCGAATCTCGAAATAATTCGGGTGTGGTAGCGGTTGAAGATATTGAATGCTGGATCCAATTCGCCACGCTTAAGGGCGTCATCCATTTTGTAACGGTACTGCTCGAATGACTCGATATCGCTCTTTAGAAAGTAACTTTTGCTGGGATCAAGATCGTCGATGTAGGCATCAAAGATATTAGACGACAATTCGTCATCGAGTTTCGTTCGCACGTAATGGCGAGAGGCGAGTGCATCAACGATGTTCTGCGTCGTGGCAGCATGTACGGGTAACGGTTCGAGGCGTTCAGGAATAATGGCCAAGCTTGAAACGCTGAAACACATTGCCAACAGGAGGGAGAAGGTTTTTATCATCGTTGATACTGCTCTTGTTTATTGATTGTTGGACGGTAACTTCCCGCCCTGTGACACTAGCATGCCTGTTTATTTTTGCTCTGGTTACTTAGTGGTCATTTACTCGTCCAAGTTCACGCAGTTCATCGAAAGATTACGTCGTTTGATCGAATTGCCAAGGAAAGTCCAGTTTAGAGGCCAAAGCTCAAGGAATTCAAGACGCCGGCGCTATTCGGGGTGGTATTCCTGACCTCAAGTAAAATGGGGCCGGTC
>JBLIIB010000018.1:0-25057 GCA_047634795.1 Candidatus Azotimanducaceae bacterium
CGGACTGATTTGGCGGTCCAAGCACTCAAAACTATCGACCATTGCTCAACCGCTTGGTTAAGCGACGCCCTCGATTCACCCGTTCGGACTTTTCAAGCGAAGGAGATTTTGGGAGAAGGTTACGCAAGCAAGATGTACCGTTTGCATCTTGAGTACGAACAACAAAGTGATGAGGAAAACCTTCCAAACACCCTCATTCTCAAGCTGGCAACGCAACAATCCGTACAAGTCGACCTTATGGAAGAAAATACGCTATTTCGTGAGGTTAATTTCTATCAAGGCCCGGGCGCTGAACTCATCGACATTACGCCAAAAATTTACGTTGCCACCGGTGATTTGGAAACACTCAGCATTACCCTGCTGATGGAAGATCTAGGCGAAATTCCTCACAAACCATTTCGGGAAAACCTCGAAAACTCACTGATTGCAATGGATGTACTGGCGACAATACACGCCATCTTCTGGGATGCAGATGTTTTAAAAACCCGGGAGTTTTCCCCCATTGCCAGCGAAATTACCGAAAGCAATCTGCTTGCGCTGCTACAAGAAAATCTATTCGCGGAAGCCAAGGCAGACTATGAATTCACCTATCTTAGCCGGTGTATGAGGCACCTAGTCAAACTGCTGCCGTGGCTGCTGGGTGAAACGGATGAATTCCGGGGGGCCACTACGCTGATCCATGGTGATTTCCATACCAGGAACCTGCTTATTGATCACAACAAGGCAAAAATCTTCGACTGGCAAGTCACTGAACGCGGCGTTCCAGCTAAAGACGTCGCTTACTGGATACTCACCAACGTCGATGTGGAAGACGTTGATGAATTTAAACCTTTACTCATTGATCGCTATTTGTCGTCACTTAAAGCGGCAGGTGTCCAAGACTATTCCCGCAACGTATTCCGTCGAGATTACTTCGAAATCGTAGGTGAGCTTATCCCTCGTATGTTCTGTTATCAGACTCTCATTACTCTCTCTGATTCAGACAAACACGAATTGGAAAACTTTCTTGCTCGGTCAGAGAAAGCAGCAAAAACACAATACCTGCTACCAACGTTAATACTGCTTCGCTTGCTCGCTCCGCCAGTTGTCACGCTGCTTCGCCTTATCGGTAAACGTTAAACTGAGATAAGATACTCACGTCTCGTTCCGCACCACCACCCATAAATAGACTGATAAAGTTAATGCCTTGAACGATTACCCATTGAGTATTCTCGCCGGCGCCACTGCATTGGAGCAGCTTAAACAAAACGGCTGGCAACCCCAGATGTTCTCAACGCTCGTAGGCGCATCAGGAGGCGCAAAACTATTGGGCCTGGGTCACCTTGACCGTTTTATTATGGGTGACTATCTGCTGCGATCGGATCAACCCATGGACCTTTACGGATCAAGTATCGGGAGTTGGCGGCACGCGGCTCTCGCGTCTGAGAATCCTCTGGAGACAACTCGCTCGCTCCAGGATCGCTATCTAAGCCAGATGTGGGATGAAGCTGATCCAAGAACACCGACAGAGATTATCGACGGCCTTTGTGAGTGGGTGCTCGACGGCATCATCACGCAGGAGAACGTCAAATCGATCACTAGCCATCCGCGTTTTAGAACACACATTGTTGTCGCGAAGGGTCTTGGATTGAACGGTTCCAACAGCCGTGCAAGGCTTGCTGTCGGCATGGGCGCTTCGGCATTGTCCAATATCGCCAGTCGAAAATTGCTCGCCAATGGCTTCCAGCGAACCGTCTTCAGCTCTGGCCCAAGTGAAGGATTCCGATTTCAGGATTTCAACACAGAGCACGTCTTGCTCTCGCCCGAAAATTTGAAACCAGCCTTGTTAGCCAGTGGTTCTATTCCATTCCTGATGTCGGGCCAGCGCGATATCGCTGGCGCTCCACCCGGACAATACTGGGATGGTGGCATCATCGATTACCATTTTGATTTCACCAACTGCCACGCGGACGCACTGGTTTTGTACCCACACTTTATGAACCAAACCACAAAAGGCTGGTTTGACAAAAAGCTTCCCTGGCGCAAAAACAATGCGGAATCGCTGCACAATGTAGTGCTTGTATCTCCATCACCGGCCTACGTAGCCAGGTTGCCTTTGGGGAAAATTCCGGACAGGAAGGACTTTCAAACAATGCGGCAGGAAGAGCGGCTAAAGTACTGGCGCGTGGTCATCGAACGGAGCCAGGAACTGGCCAACGCATTCTCAGACGTCGTCTCCGCGTCGAACCCATTGGAGAGAGTTCAGTGCATTGCATGAATTTCCAGCATAGCTAAGCCGCGAGACCTCTCCTGATTTAGCATCATTTGTTTCGAGCCAATTAAAACCCTCATCCCTAAACTTCTGCCAGAAGTTCAGGGGTACAGACCCGCACACGACGTCATCGTCAACGAGGCCGTAACTTTTTGTCCGCTTTCTGCTTTAGATCCAACACAATGCATCTCTTGGTTCGATTAGTGCCGGCAAAATAGCCGCAATGATCGATGCCTGCTGGTTCGTTTACACCGACGCTTGTAAACAGGCATCTCAGCAGAAATGCACCAAACGGCCCCACCAGCGCGAGCGTAAAGTACATCACAGCACTGTTTCTCACAGCGACAAAGGGTAGACAAGCAGCTGATAATCTCAAAACCACACTAATATTCCCGTATCACCATCAATAAACCCGAATCACCTCTGCTAATATCCCAAGCATAGTTAATGACGGAATAGAGCATGTCAGTACAGGAGCAGGAATTGGATTTCGACCCCGACGCACTGAGAGAGAAGTATCGACAAGAGCGTGACAAACGCCTGCGATCCGATGGTAACCAGCAGTATCAGGAAATGACGGGTGACTTTACCCACTATGTTGACGACCCCTACATTGATGAGGTCATCGAACGAGCCCCTCTCACTGACGAAACGGATGTTGTTATTATCGGCGGCGGCTTCGGCGGACTGATCACCGGCGCGAGACTTCGCGAGGCGGGTATTGAGAGTCTTCGAATTATTGAAAAGGGTGGCGACTTTGGCGGCACCTGGTACTGGAACCGTTATCCCGGCGCTGCCTGTGATGTGGAATCCTACATCTATTTACCGCTGCTCGAAGAGATGGGTTTCGTGCCAAAAGAGAAATACACTCATGCACCCGAAATCCTTGCCCACAGTAAAAACATCGGAGCGAAATACCGGCTGTACGAAAACGCCTGTTTTCAGACCGAAGTGACCGGCGTGGTTTGGGAGGAGGAGTCCGCGCGGTGGATCATCCAAACCAACCGCGGCGATGCCATGCGAGCTCGATTTATCGTGATGTCGAACGGACCACTCAATAGGCCGAAATTACCCGGTATTAATGGCATCGAAAAATACCGGGGGCATACGTTCCACACCAGTCGCTGGGATTACAACTATACCGGCGGCGGTCCTGAAGGCGGACTCACTAAGCTTGCTAATAAGAAAGTGGGCATCATTGGCACCGGAGCAACCGCCGTCCAGTGCGTTCCACACCTGGGTGAGGGCGCCGAATCGCTTTACGTCTTTCAGCGAACACCTTCTTCAATCGATGCTCGAAACAATAGACCTACCGACCCTAAATGGGCTGCGAGCCTAAAACCCGGCTGGCAAAAAAAACGAATGGAGAATTTCAACACACTCACCTCCGGCGGCATTGTCGACGAGGACTTAGTACAAGACGGCTGGACTGAAATCATTCGAAACCTGATATCTCTCGCCAACTACCGTGGTAAGGGGCTTGATCGATCACACGTAGCGGAGCTAATGGAACTTGCTGATTTCCAAAAAATGGAACAAGTCCGCGCCAGGGCGCAAGCGCTTGTTGAAGATCCTGAAACAGCTGAGGCGCTCAAGCCTTACTACCGCCAGTTTTGCAAGCGGCCATGCTTCCATGACGATTACCTGCCAACATTTAACAAAGACAACGTCCACCTAATCAATACGGACGGTCGCGGCATTAACGAAATTAATGAAAAAGGAATTATCGCCAACGGCACTGAATATGAACTCGACTGCATTATTTTCGCGACCGGCTTTGAAGTCGGAACCGAATATACACGGCGAGCCGGATATGACATTGAAGGCAGAGGCGGCATCAAGTTAAGCGAGAAATGGGCAAACGGCATGCGCACACTTCATGGATTGCATACCAGAGGCTTCCCGAATCTTTTTGTGATGAGCAACGGGCAAGCAGCGTTTACAACCAATTTCCCCCATGCGATGGATGAATCCGCCCAGCATATCGGCTATATCGTCAATCAATGCCTTGATGGCAATATTTCAACGATGGAACCCACAGCCAAAGCTGAGGACGCATGGGTAGAGGTCATCGTTAACGCGTCGAGAATCAGCGAGGAATATCAGGAATCCTGCACGCCTGGTTACTACAACAATGAAGGCCAGCCGAATCCAATCAGCGCACAGAACTCAAGCTACGGCCGGGGTCCCAACCAGTTCTTCAAAGAAATGAAAGCGTGGCGCGACGAAGGCAACATGCAAGGTCTGGAACTGGGCTAAACACCAACATCATGCACGGAGGTTTGTCATTACCCGCCAGCCGCTAAAAAAATTGAAACAATGCCTACTGCTCACCCTCGCTGCCTTCTCATGGGTAACGGCGCAGTCGGCGTACGCGAAACCCTTGACGGTGCTCTATACGAACGACATCGAAAGTGTCTACGAGCCTGTTGAATCCTTTTGGCGCACTGACATAAACCGTATAGGCGGCATGGGTCATCTATCCACACTCATCAACGACATTCGAGCCAGCGAACCAAATACCCTGCTGGTCGATGCCGGTGACATGTTTACCGGCTCATTGTCCAAAGCAACCGAAGGCCGCCTAGTCTTCGATCTCTACAACGCCATGGGCTATGACGCCGTCAACCTGGGTAACCATGAATTTGAATATGGCTGGGAAATTCTGCACCACGTGATGCAACGTGCCCAGTTTCCGGTGTTGAACGCCAACATTTTTTACGACAACACCGATATACATTTCAGTCAGCAATACACCATCAAAAACGTCAACGGCATACGTGTCGGCATCATAGGATTGATGGGTGTCGATGCTTTCATCAACACCATGATGAAATCCAATCGGGAAGGGCTTTACGTCAAGCCACCTATCGCCGTGCTCCAATCACTGGTCGACAAGATCAGACCTGATGTGGAAATAGTCATCGTGCTGACCCACCAAAACCGCACTGCGCCTATGCAGACCAACAAGGAATCCGATGCAGAAGTGCAACGCGGATTCGACGAAGATTTTGAGCTCGCCGGCGCGATTCAAGGTGTAGACCTAATTGTTGGCGGGCACTCAGATAACGGACTTAACGTTCCCGTTCAACACCCAAAAACAGGCACGACGATTGTCATGACCTACGGACAAGGTATGCATTTGGGCTACGCCAAATTCGAAATGAATCAGAACCAGACAAAAAAGCCCAAATTGATTGAAGGCAGGCTCATCCCCGTTGATGCGGACCGCTACCCCGCTAATCCCAAAATCGCGGAGTTGATTTCGCAGGCGAGAACAGAACATCCCGGACTCGCCAGAGTGGTTGGAAAGCTGGATCGTCAGGCATATCGCAAGTATTACCGCGAAGCACCTATCGGCAATCTCTTGGCGGACATGCTACGGGAACACGCCGATGCGGATGTTGGTCTGGTGGCGGCCGGTGCCATTCGCGCCGATCTCGAAGCCGGAGAGATCACCATCGAGGAAGTGCTCAACGTATTTCCTTTTACCGACACGGTTTCAATACTGACGATTGATGGAAAGACTTTAAGGCTTGTGCTTGAAAAAGGACTATCTCTTGAATATGGATTGGCTCAATTTTCTGGCATCGTCGCACACTACGACGGATCAAAACCGCCAAGGGAGCGTCTCGTCTCAGCGAGCGTTGGTGGCAAAGCGCTAGACCCTAAAAGTACCTATCGTCTGGTTACGGGATCGTTCACTGCTACCGGCGGAGAAAATTACGTCATGTTTGATGGTGTGCCGCATGAAAGGAGCGATCTCTTGGTGTCGGATGTCTTTATTAAAGCGTTCGCTAAACAAGAGATGACTACAGTGCCTGAGCTCGGCAGACTGATCGACGATTCGATGGAACGTTAGATGCCCAAGCCTCTCAAACCCTGAGCTTTCGAGTGATAGCCTTTCAAACTAAGCAGAGTACGTATCCGAGCCTGTGACGCTTAGCGTCTAAAGTCGCGTGTGCACCAAGTTTGAATCCCTCCAGCGGGCAGTCGCCTTCCTCAACCCGATCTAGCAATCGCTAGCAGGAGCTCAATAGCTTCGTCTCTCTGGACGAAGGGTCTCAAATTGCCTTTCCAGGAATAGCCCAGGTTATTGGGCCTTAGCGTCCCAGGGCAAGATCTACCCGAGACTGAAGTTCAGGGACAACTTCGGTTTCGTACCAAGGGTTTTTCTTTAGCCAGATATTATTTCTTGGACTTGGATGCGGAATCACGATGGTCGAGTCAGGAAAGGAAGCCCAGGCTTTAGCCGAGTCTGTGATGTTGAGTTTACTTTCAGGTAGGTGCCAGGCTTTCGCATATTGTCCGATGACCACGGTGAGCTTGATGCTTGTCAGTTGCGCCAACAATTTTTCACGCCACCGCTCTGCGCAAAGTGGCGGTGGAGGCAAATCACCAGACTTACCTTTCCCGGGGTAACAAAACGCCATGGGTACAATAGCCACGAGGCGCTCATCGTAAAACTCATCGGTCGTTAACCCCATCCAAGACCGAAGCCGCGAACCGCTAGGGTCGTCAAACGGCACCCCGGTAGCGTGGACCTTAGCGCCGGGCGCTTGACCGGCGATGAGGATTGTTGCTGACGCGTGCATTTGTAGTACAGGATTGGCGCCGTGGACCAGATGACAGGCAGTGCACTGCCGCACTTCTGTGACGAGTCGGTTCAGGGCTATTTGCTTCAATCACTACCTCCTGAATATTCGGGCTTATTTATCCGGGAAAAAGTTATCCGGAAGAAGTTATCTGGCTATGCGTCAGCGACCCATGAAGCATGGAATCCAAGGGGAGCACGCTGAGGGATCTCGATCCGCGCGACGGGCTGTGCAACAAAATTTTTAGCATCCAGAATGCGGCACTCACTGGTTTGCGTGCCATTGTTAGAAACAAAACAGATCATGTAACCATCATCCTCAGACGTGGCGTTATCTTTGCGCGCGAAGACAGTCTCACCAGATTCGCAGTTGTCTCCTAACTTGTGAACCAGAATCTCACCGGTTTCATTATCGTATTTCATTTCACCGTCAAATACCGGGCTATCCTGAACACGGAACCGTGCAGCATAGGTATAGCGGTTTTTATGGCCTACAAGGTCATCATCGATTCTAGGGAAGTCACAATAATATTCGCTGTCTAGCGCCCGCGACTTCACTTCACCCGATACCATGTTGAATCGCTATTCATGCAATTGACCCAGTTGGTCCGTCATATCTGCGTTTTCTTCCGTCACAATATCGCCGCGATTAGAACGACAGGCCTGAAAGACCACTTCGTCCCCTTTTTCCCACGAATTCGCAGCGTGAAACAGGAAGCTCTCTTCGATATCAAACCAACGAATAGTTTTGTCATCCCCGCTTCTGGGTACGATGCCAATGCGACATCCATTTTCAGGGTCCCAATTAACCATGCTTCTACCCGCAAGCATTTTCTCAAAATCAAAAATCAGGGGTAGGTCAGGGAAGATTGTATAATTCCCGGTGATTGCACAGTCGTGCATCATGATGGGCTTGGGGAGACTGATCTCAGTCTGATGACTCGCGCGCCCGTCGGGATTAACGACAGAGTAGGTCAGGAACGGCGGTGTTAAAGAATAACCAAAGGTCATCATTTCACCCGTTTTCATATCCACCTTGGGATGCGCCGTAAAGTTATGTGTGACGGTGCAATCAAAGTCGTGCTCACCTTCGGTGCTCAGGTCAGGCAACGAGATTCGATAAGGCGTTCCGCCCTCCATCATGGCAAAGAGCTGCCACTAATGATGGACCATGTCGGTATTATCGGTATTTTTTACGTCGGGCATTTCACCTTTCGCAATATAAGCGCCATACATGTTCATGCCCGGATATTTCCAATGCCCGGTTTCACGCTCTTCTTTTAGACCCGCAGAGTCAATAAATCGGTTTCGATAAGTTGCCTGACCGGCTTTGATATGAACACCATGAATCATGCCGTCGCCATCAAAGATGTGATATTTGGATTCATCGGGGACAAAGTATGGATTGGGGCCTACACGAAGAAAATGGCCCGCGATATCTGTCGGTATCTCACCAATCACCTCAAGGTTTTCTGCGGTGACTTTCTCATAAACAGGCTTGTTGTTGCCCTGTAGATGCTGGTTATCGAATTCTCTGGTCTCTGCTACTGACATCGTGACGCTCCCTTTTTAGCTTTTTTTGGGTTTCGACTTCAGGTGCTTGACGCTCAATACCCCGCCCCCACTCGTGCAACCTGAAATTGCTAGGCCTGCAGACTATTAAAGTTAAACCCAACGCAAGACACGTCTAAAAACGCCTGCAAAACAACGCCCCGCAGATATCTAGTGCCGTAACTTGCGTCTATGACACCAAACATGTTTCGCTACCAAAGTGTACTACTGGCATTTCTCAAAACCTATTTGGTTAAAAAAAGGAGTCAACATGGAATTCGGTATCAGCGCCTTTATGAGCGATGTAGGTATGCAACCCTTCGAGCTAGCCAGTAAGGCCGAAGCACTTGGCTTCGAATCTTTTTTTGTCTCAGAGCACACGCACATCCCGCTGAGCACCAATTTTCCCATCGCGGACGAAGTGCCAAAAATTTATAAAAGCATGTACGACCCGTTTGTCGCGATGGCAGCCGCAGCCTCAGCAACAACGAAAATCCGAGTCGGCAACGCTATCTGCATTTTGCCGCAACACGACGTATTCAATTGCGCAAAATCAATAGCCACGATCGATCATATTTCCGGTGGGCGCGTCACCTTTGGCATCGGCGCGGGATGGAACGAGCCAGAAATGGAAAATCATGGCGTAGCGTTTAAAGATCGTTTTGCCGTGACCAAAGAATCGCTGGAAGCCATCAAATTACTTTGGACACAAGACGTCGCTGAATATCACGGCAAACACATCAATTTTGACCCTTGCTGGACCTGGCCCAAACCGTCACAAGCGCCTTACCCTGAACTGTTGTTAGCAGGCGCCGGGCCGAGTATTTTGAAGCGCACCGCCAGGCTCGCCGATGGCTGGATGCCCGTCTTTGCTATGGAGTGGCACGAATCACTGGCCGGCAAACAATCCCCCTTAGATAACCTGGCTCAGGATCGGCAAACGCTGCGAGAACTTGACGAGCAACTCGGAAAGACTAAAACCAGTATTTCAGCGATGGGGCTACCAGCCGTAGCAAAGCGCATTGACTATTTGATGGAGCATGACGTTGAGCGGATGATACTTAGTGTACCCAACGACTCGCGGGAGATGGCAGACGAGTACCTGAATCAATACGCATCCGTTATTTCTGAATACCTACCCTAACGCGCCTGGAAGGACTCGCGTCCCCGCCTAACCAATGCGCTAGTTCGCGGATCAACAGGAGCGAGCTAACGAGGACCGTTAACCCCTTGATCAGCGCTTGGCTTCGGTGGGCTGAATGATAAATTTGGTGTCGATAAAAAAAGGCAAGAGGACTGCCAGGTACTAAAAGACAACACGTTCGACGAAACATCGTCGAGTCCAAATAGACGCGTTGCTTCATTACCTTTCCAACGAAGCCCAGCATATGCCATAGCAGTTTAAGCGCTGCGCAATGATAAGCGCTCGCGGCATCCAGGGCATGTATCGCCAAGGTGATCCGGCAGATACAAAATAGAATCAGTCATCTCACATGTTGAGTTGACTCTTATTTAGAGTTGACCTCTATCTGAAGTTGACCTCTATCTAGAATCGACCCTGACAAGTCTCCAGAGCGTGTGTCAGGCGGCCAAGCGGGTTGCAATCAAACGATAGACTTCAGGCGAAAAACCCAAGCCTATATGCGTCGTACGTACCTCGAAATGTTCCACATCGGGCGAAAAGTCATCGATACAAGCCTGCCAGGCAACAATTCCGTCGTATTTAGAGTATATCGATGTCACGGGTACGCGGATGGGTGTCGCTTCCCGCGCTATCATCATCGCCTCGATTTCATCACCGCTGGTCCCTAACTCTTCGAACAGTGATGCAATGCTGGTGTATTTTGGGCCGCCTTTAGCGGGGGTACCCATGGTAAAAACCTGACTAATAGCGTTAGGATTTTCCCGCGCGACCTCTCGGGAAATAATTCCACCAAGACTCCAACCGATGAGTACGATAGGCGTTCCGGTCTGCTCAAACTCAGCAGTAATCTGTACACCCATTTCTTCGACAGCACCCAGAACATCGCCATCATTAACACCCTGCTGCCAACCTTTAACTTGATGCCCCTGCAAGGCCAGGAATCGACGCAGCATGAGAGTCGACGTATCACCCGCGCCAAACCCCGGCAGAACCCATATTCTTTTAGAAGGGCCACGCTTCAATGCCATTAACATCGGTGCGTATAAAGCCATCTTTGGCGCTTCAAGCCAGGTGAGCGTTTCGTAAAGCAATCCGTGTAAAGGTGGCGGCGCTAATTCAGACATGTCGTTCTTCCTGTAGATGGCGCATCAACGCCCCGCATTAAAGGGGAGCCTACACGGCCATATTTGGCTTTGATGTGCATCACTTTACGCAGCCACAAAGTTACCGTGAAAACCAAAAGGCACACGGCTTCGAAGTTTGACGATGGCCACAGGAGCGTCGGTGAATCGTGCAGCATCAATAATTCTGAGTTCGCTGGTATCCGATTCCCCATTGAACACAACGCTAAGGATGTAACCCTCATCTTCCGCCTCACCGTAAGGTACAAACACCGGTTCGCCGCCCGCACAATTGGCACCTATTTCATGGCGCTGCGTGGTGCCCGCATGCAAATCATGTTTGAGCAGATCTGAAAATCCATGTGGACCACCAACTTCCAGTGCATATCCAAATTGATGCGGATGACATTCGACCCTGGGATCAATGCGAGGAAATTCCTGGTCGATATCGCTTATTACTCGTGACTCAACAACACCCGCATCGACATCAATCGTCCAGCGCACTAATGCCGCGCCTTTGTTAAAATCAGTGTCGCCTGGGGCAGTGAACACGCGCTCATATCGAACCACGTCCATCACAATGTTTTCGCCATCGTCATAGGTATTAAGTGGATGGAAGACGTAGCAGGGATCTATATCAATCCACTTCACTGAATCATCACTCAAAGCGGAGCGATCCATGACACCGAGCCTCGCCTGGTGCTTATCGTTCCATCCAAATGGCATCGCGGAATGACCGTCAGCAATAAATGAAAAGTCAGCGGTAACCGGCAGGTCCATAAAAACGACCCGTGTCGCCGTCACACCAAAATCGTGCATCATCACACATTCCGGCAAATTGACTTCCACCGTCTGCCCCAAATTGCCCTCCGAGTCGGCGCAATGATATCTAAGGAAAGGCGGCGCTAAGTCGTAGCCAAAGAACAAGAGTTCTCCCGTTTTCCCATCAATTTTGGGATGCGCCGTCATGCTGGATGCGAGCCGACCTTCGTAATCAAAAAGACGTAGGGTATCCAATTCTCGATTCATTTCGAACGACAGGCCTATTTCCGAAAGCGCAAGAATCCGACCACCATGACCAATCACATTCACGTTTCCAGACCCCTGAACAGGGAGACTCGGCCCCTGTGCTGCGGGCAGGCCTAGTTTTTGTTCAACCTTATCCGTACGGACCCAACGATTTCTATAAGTGGCCGCTTTGCCATTTTCAATTGATATCGCGTGTAACATCCCGTCGCCAGTAAACCAGTGATGGTTAGGGCCAGGGTTTATCGGGTTTGGACCAGTGCGCAGCAAAACACCGTTTAACTCAGGTGGAATCGTGCCGATCACTTCCAGCGCTTCCCGTTCAATTTCCTCACCTACAGGGCCAAAGTTACCCTGAAGGATCGGGTTGTCTTCCGGCTGAATATCTCCGTTCACCACCATGTCGTTAAGTGCTGTTGCCATGACTATCCACCTCGTTCAAATTTTGTTTCTATGATGTGTCCTACGCTGGCATCGCTTAGACAGATTCCCCTTCTAAAGATGAAATACCTTTCTCATCGATAGGAATCATTGTGAACCCAGCTATCTAGACACTGACAAGATAAATCTTGCCTTCATATCTAGACAGTGTCAAGTTAAACTCACCGGCGTAATAAAAGATCATGACCAAAAGACATGCAGGCAAAAAAGAGCTACCACCACGGCGATCTGGCCCAAACCCTGATCAGCGCAGCGATTAATCTGATTGCGCTGAAAGGCCCATCCGCGCTGAGTTTAAGAGAGGTCGCACGCGCAGCTGGCGTATCCCACGCTGCGCCGGCGCATCACTTCGGTGATAAATCAGGGTTGCTGACAGCCATTGCTGTAAAAGGCTTGAGAGAACTTACGGAGGCACTACAGGCAGCAGGAGAGGCAAAGCCCGCTAAAGACCCGGCCCGCCTGATTGGCTCCGGGGAAGCGTACATACGTTTTTCGCTGGATCATCCCGCGTACTTTGCCGTGATGTTCAGACCTGACCTGATCCTGGCAAATGATCCTGGCTACCAAACTGCAAGCCAACAACCCGGCGCCGTGCTCACTCAGTTTATCGAAGAATCTCTCGAGGCTAGTGGCAAGACATTACATCCAGACATCGTTTCTGCCACGGCCATCGCGCTCTGGTCGCAGGTTCACGGATTCGCAAGCCTCTGGTCTACATCGAATCTGGGCGATCAGGAAGATAAGGATCTACTCAGTGACACGATGACGCGCATGTTCAACGCCATTCAACTACCTTGGTTGTTGCCCGACTGATCCGATTTCGCAGCAGGCAGGGATAATCCAAACGCAATGCCCATCGCTCTCACGATAAAGGCGATGAGTATGCTTGCCACTAGCGCAAACGCTGGGACACTATCGAGTAACACGACATAGGTGAGCGAACCTGCAAACGCCGCCGTGGCATAAACTTCTTTGTGTAACACCAGCGGAGCTTCGTTTGCGATCACATCACGAAGGATGCCGCCAGCAACCGCCGTGATCACGCCCATCATGACGCCGATCACAGGATCACCTGTCACACTCATGGCTTTGGACGCACCAATGGCACAAAAAACCGAGAGCCCCAGCGCGTCGAGCCAGACAATGATCCCATTGAGTCGCTCAAGCAGTCGAACGGCAAAAAAGGTCAGCAGGGCCGCCGCGATCGTAACGAAAAGATACGTGGTGTCCGACAACCAGAAAACAGGCTCCCCCAGGATCAAATCCCTCAGTGTACCCCCGCCCACTGCGGGCATGAGTGCCAGCACCACAAAACCAAAGATATCCATCTCTTTCCGCGCCGCCAGCATTGCGCCGGTCATAGCAAAGAGGAAAACTCCGGAATAGTCGGCAATGAGCAGCAAGCTCATAGCGTAAATTTTGTTGAACGGGAACCAGGTGAAAACCGCCTTGCTGAACGGAACCCGGTTTGACGTAAGCCGGCACTATGTAATCCGGTTGGACCCAACCCGATCGGACGCGAATCTGCTAAAAGATTCTGTACAAAAAAGAGCCGAGTAGGGACTGGAAAAAATCGAAACCTGCACCAATGCCGGATTACCCGGACCCGGAAACACTTGGTCCCGGCACTCGCCAACAACGAGAAGCACACCGACAGTGATGCAGAACATTTCATGGCTACCTTGGCGCGAATCGTTGACCGCCATCGACGCGAATGGTGGAACCGTTCATCATTGGGCACTCAAAAATGGCGATCGCCATCGTGGCAAATTCGTGAGGCTGACCCATTCTTCGTGGGAAGGCTGCATCTTTGGTTAACTGCAACGCACCTTCGTCAGGAATGCCAGCGGTCAATCCAGTATCAAAGAGACTTGGTGCGATGGTCATACAACGAATACCCATCGTGCCTAAGTCCCGCGCCATGGTTAATGTCATACCTGCAATACCAGCTTTGGCAGCCGTATAAGCGACCTGACCAATCTGGCCTTCAAAAGCAGCAATCGATGCGGTATTAATCATAACGCCACGCTCACCCTCTTGATTAGGCTCATTTTTAGCCATATGTTCGGCCGCAATGCTATTGATGTTAAAAGACGCGATCAGGTTCAGGTCAATGATCCTGCGGAAATCGCTTAACGAATGCCGAGAACCGTCTTTCTTCACTGTTCTCTGACCGAGACCACCACCGGCGGTGTTCACCATGAAATGAACCCCGCCAAGATCGTTGATCGCTGCATCCATGACGTCGGCCATGCCGTCATAATCCATGACATTACAGGCGTAGAACTTGCCACCTAATTCGTCGGCAACAGCACCACCCTCTGAAGTTTCAAGATCAAGAATCGCAACCTGCCCACCGGCTTTTGCAAATTCTATCGCTGTTGCGCGACACATGCCTGAGGCACCACCGACAAAGACGCCTTTGTTTCCTGAAATATCCATCATTACTCCTTTAGTTATTTATGTTTTTTGTAGGTCCATTGGAGACCGTGTGCCGGCCACTTACTTAACATGTAAGTTCCAGCGGCTCATATGGGGTTAAACCCGCCGCCTTTGCAATTCCTAAATACGCCATCCGCCGGAACCCAAGCGCTTTAAAGAGTGCAGAGGTCAGCACGGTTTGTCCCTGAGGCGGTTTAAAGCAAGCTCACTATCCTGTGATTAATTTCGCTAGTCCCTCGCTGGATAAAATTTCTATCCAGTAACCGTCCGGGTCCTGGATAAAGGCAAGACCTTTCATTGAACCATCGTCCGGTCGTTTAACAAATTTGACCCCCAACGACTCAAATCGCTCACAGGCGCTATAGACATCGGGCACTGTAACGCCGATGTGACCAAACCCACGCGGGTCATCATTGCCATTGTGATAACTGACGTTCGGATCATTTTCTGTGCCCCAATTGTGGGTGAGTTCCAGCAACGCTGGCCTGCTAAACACCCATTTAGCCTGCTCGGCTGGTGCAGAAGGAACGTCGTCCGGATTTTCATAACCCAGAAAATACAGTGAAAACTCCATCGGCGGAAAATCGAACTTCGCCAGCAGAGACATTCCAAGCACCTCCGTGTAAAAAGGGACCGTAAGTTCAGGATCACGAATACGCAACATTGTTTGGTTGAGGACGTAGTCTTCGGTTGGCCCAGGCATTATTTTCTCCCCACTAAATTTGACCGTTATCCTATCACTCCTCGACCATTCATCCCTGCTCGCGCTGCCCTAATGACTTTTGCAGCGACTTAATCGTCCTTAGTACTTTTTTGTTGGTGTAACCCGTAGTGATCGACGCCAACATCAGACTTAGGTCGAACTTCGTCATATCCTCGGCATGGCCGGCTATGCCATCAGCGATTGAGTTTGCGTATACGGGCGATATATGTCGATAAACCGCACCGGAGATCACCTCAACATCGACCCAATCCTCAAATTCGCTCTCGGCACTAATTTGTAGCACCGCCTTGCGATATGTGGTGAAACGAATAGACGTAAAGGGGTCAGTTAGCCTGGAAGAAAGTACCGGAGCGAGCGCTAGCGCATAGGCCATATTTTTTCGGGTTGAATCTGCCACGGCATCAACAATGAAAAATAGCTTGTCGATACCATTCTTCACTTCAAAATCATCTATTGCTTGATAGGTGTGGCGAAACCGCTCTTCAATGGCGATCCTAAGCAGCTTTTCTTTACTTCCGAATTGATCGTAGAGGGTTTTAGGTGTCACACCGCTTTTAGCCGCAAGCGCCCGCATCGTGACACCATCGTAGCCATGCCGGGTGATGAGATCCCGAGCCGTGCCCAGAATTTTCTCGCGTCTTTGATACTGCCTTTCCGTTAGCGTTTTCATGCTGGCGCCGGCCCCGAAGTTGAGCCGGATAACTTACTGAATAAGAGAGGAGCTGTCGAACCCCGAAAAGTAAAACCTATGTTACTTTTTTGAAGTTGTCAGCATAATCCCGTGTCATCAGATACTTGAAGCTAGCTATGAGAGAGTTTCAAACCGACATATCAACCCCAGAAGGTGTGATGGACTGCTTTGTCTGCCATCCCGATTCAGAACCAAGACCCGCCATGATCTTTTACATGGACGTCCCCGGCGTCAGGGAAGAGCTCAGGGAAATGTGTAGACACGTCGCTGCCCAGGGCTATGTCGCTATCCTTCCTGATCTCTACTATCACAAGGGCAAAGTTCGGTTCGACCTTTCCAAAGGGGAAGACGAACTTAAAAAGATGTTCGCGATGGGGTCAGAGCTCACCGTCGATATACTTGTTAGAGATACCGAAGACATCATAAACTATTGCCGCGAGAAGCCGTTCATTGCAGAAAAGATTGGATGTGTAGCCTACTGCATGAGTATCCAGTTGGTGGTCGCAGCCGCCGGAATGTTCCCCGAGGACATCAAAGCCGCCGCCTCTTTATACGGCGTCAGAATTGTCACCGACGCGCCCGATTCACCACACCTCCTCGCCGATCAGATTCAGGCTGAACTTTATCTGGGGTTTGCTGCGCATGACCCGTTCGTTGAAGACAATGTCATTCCTGATCCAAATAACGCGCTCGATAAACATGGGGTCAGCTACACCCTCGACGCTCATGAAGGCACCGAACACGGTTTCTGTTTCAAAGAACGACCCGCCTATCATCAGGCCGCTGCAGAAAAAGTCTGGGATACACTGTTTCATCTTTACGACAGAGCACTTCGCTAATCTGGCGATAAGGACAGTTTCACTCTGGGCAGGAATCTGGCAGCAACGGGTTGACCCGAAGACCATTTGGCCGTCTTTGATAAAACGCCGCCACGGCATCCCAAGCAACCGTCTCATAGTTTGCCCCGACCGACCGCAGGAAGGCCCAAGCAGTCCGCGGGTCTCGAGCTGTTACTGTAGCTCAAGCGGGGGGTTGGGCCGGGGAGTATTAGAGGCGCCATAAGCGTTTTAAATATTCACCACCGCGTCTCTTGGCACGATATATTTGAAGCAATATCAAAACACAGCGGAAGCGAATGTCGACCAAAAATAGAGCACAGCAGTTATGACACAAAGCCGAAAAGACGAAGTAATCAAGACACTCGATCTCAAGAAAATGAATCTTGAGTCGGGCCTTTATAATGTCGTTGGTGTCTCCAACATAGAACACGGCGGGCAATCTGCAAATAACGTGATCTATTTCATGCTCACAAGAGAGATGCCCATAAGTTTCCTGCATCACATGCAGTCAGATGATGTCCAAATCCTGATAGAGGGTGGGCCAGCCGATTATTTTATGTTCGGGGATAACGGAAGCTGTAAAAAGCAAACAATGGGTCGAGATATCGCTGGCGGACAAAATCCTATTATTAGCGTTCCGGGTGGAACCTCTAAGGCGCTGGTGCTTCATGAAGATGCGGAATATCTATTGATAGGATCTGTGGTTTCTCCTGCGTGGTCACCTACGAATACGCGCTACGGCGCTAATGCAACATTTCTTGACCGATTCGAAGGTGCATCGGATTGGGCGACCCGACCCTTTCTGCAATCTCTCGTCGGCGCCAACTTTGACGCAATACAAGGTGGTATCGAAAAGGCTGGGCATTTTTACCTTAACGAAGACGATGAGATTATTGGTCAGGGGATGCAACTGACGGACGGACAATGGGTTCAGGAATGTAAAAAATTAATGGGGCTCGGCATCCTCCCTGAGATATTCTGTGATATCGAAACCGAACGTTTCCAGGCACTGCAGAAGATACTACGGCAGACACTCGCATCAGACTGATTCGACGCAAGCAGGAAGCTATTCAGCCCCGCTTCCACAGAAACATACCTTTACACATTTTCGCGCCCGCCGCACGGGCATCCTTGCGTTTCGATATTTAGTTAGTTAACCTAACTACATATAAAATTCGCCTTGCACGACAAACACTACTCATAAAAGACGACCCCCAAACAACAATCACAAAAAAGTAATGGCTAAAACGACAAAAGACGCTGGTATAACAACGGACGGCTTATTGCTCAGCAGGACGGGACAATTTAGCCGTCTGGTGGCCCAACTCATTGAACAACGATTGGCAGTGATCGGGATCACGTATCAGGAAATGCGGGTCGCGGGCCTGCTGATGGGCGAGACCAACATGACGCAAAAAGAACTTGCGGCTAAACTGCTTGTCAGGCCCGCCACGTTATCTGTGGCGTTGTCACGGCTGGAAAAATCGGGTCTCGTTAAGCGCGTCCAGAGTCGCACAGACAAGCGGGTCAACTATCTCAAGCTCATCCCGAGCAAAAAAATTGCCGGTGTTAACGCGCTACTTAAAGACGTAGAAAACACCATCACCCAAGGTGTTTCAGCAACAGACCTGGCCAAGACACGCAAGGTCATGGACAAATTGATCCAAAATCTGAAACTCGCCAACGAACACGAGCATTCGACATGACACTACTCGTTATCGGCATCGTACTTTTTTTTAGTATTCATCTTGTCCCCACGACCCAACTGCGGGCGACGATTGCATTAAAAACAGGGGAAGACGGCTTCAAAGGGCTGTTCAGCCTCGTTGCCCTCGCAGGTTTTGGGTTAATCGTTTACGGATTTTATCTTTCAGATTTTGTGCCACTGTTTGACCCACTTCCCTGGGGACGAACAGCCTCCTATTGGATTATGCCGATCGCGGCCATACTCCTATTTGCATCGAATGCACCGAATAACATAAAGAGATTCATACGCCATCCTATGCTTATCGGCATCACTCTGTGGAGTGGCACACACCTTGCCGCCAACGGCGATCTAGCCAGCACGCTGCTATTCTTGAGTTTCGGCGCTTTTTCTATCATGGACATCCTGCTGGTTGAAGCGGGTGGTCGATTCAAGCCAATCGAACCGGTCAGCCTGATCTGGGATATTGGTGTGGTAGTAGGCGGTATTTTACTATTCGCCATCCTTTTTTATTTTCACGGCGGTTACACGGGCGTACCTTTGATTCAGTAGTGCCCGGTGTAAGCAGCATGGCCACACGAACGGGAATCCAACCCCAGCTTTAGTTGACGAAGTTCATTGGCCAATTTTTCGCACTTGTATTCGATCTCAAGCATACTCTTGGCAACACACGTACAGGTGAAGAAACCCGTCATGACATGATTTGGGTCTCACCTGCGCCGATCGCTTTTGCAGATTAAAACAGGGAGCCCACCATGATTGATTTCGAAGTCGAGCCAGAATTCCAGCAACACGTTGACTGGGTCGAGCAGTTTGTTGTTGAAGAAATCGAACCACTTGATCACTTTATGTCAGACCCGGTATCCCCAGACGGCGAAGCCCTGGATCGGGACAGTTGGTCCGCCATTCGTTCTTACATTAGAGACCTGCAGCAAAAGGTAAAAGACCAGGGACTCTGGGGCTTTCATTTAGGCCCAGACATGGGGGGCCCCGGCCTTGGACAGGTCAAGCTATGCCTTCTTAACGAGATATTAGGCCGCACACGTATGGGGCCCACGGTATTCGGATGCGCGGCACCGGATACCGGAAACATGGAACTGATTGCCCACAACGGAACGGAATCACAAAAAGAAAAGTATTTGGAACCACTACTCGCTGGAAAAATTCGCTCTGCGTACTCCATGACAGAACCTCATGCGGGCGAGCCCGGAGAGTTTAAATGTACAGCAGTGAGAGACGGCGACGAATGGGTACTTAACGGCGAAAAGTGGTACACGTCGAATGCGACCGGCGCTGATTTCCTCATTGTCATGGCCATCACCGCACCAGACAAGCCACTCCTGGAACGCGCCTCCATGTTCCTCGTGGATACTGATCACCCCGGTGTTGAAGTCGTTCGAAACATTCACAATTTTGGCACCCCGCTTCGAGAAAACTACGACACTAGCCGTGGCCGCGGTGGACACGCTTACATGCGATACAACAATGTCCGCCTACCCATCGACGCTTTGCTTGGCGAAGAAGGCTCAGGCTTTGTCGGATCACAAACACGATTGAGTGGCGGGCGGATACACCACGCCATGCGCGCCGTTGGCGTCTGTCAAAAGGCTCTGGATATGGCCTGTGAGCGAGCACTCAGCCGACGAGCGAAAGGTGAACTGTTGTCCGAGAAACAAATGGTGCAGGCCGACATTGCTGAATCTTACATCCAGTTAAAGCAGTTCCGACTGCACGTCCTTTACACCGCATGGCTGATCGATAAAACAGGATCCTACACTCAGGAAATTCGCAGAGAAATTGCTGCGATAAAAATCAGCGCCGCGAAGGTTAATCACGACATCATCTATCGAACGATCCATCTTCATGGCGCACTCGGCATGTCGAATGAAACTTCACTAGGCGACATGTGGATGTCTGCGCCACAGATGGGCATCATGGATGGGTCGACAGAATCCCACAAAGAGAATCTCACTAAACTACTGCTTCGGGACTACGAAGCCTGCGATGACCTCTTCCCCACCTATCACTTACCCAAACTCTATAAAGCCGCCCAGACAAAGTTTAGTGAGGTGATTGATAACTACGTCAAGACTAGATCATGATTGCTGAAACAACTATCGAACTATTTATCGAACCATTTTTATTCCGCCCGTCAACAAAACCCGGGCACGAGTTGGTAACATCATCGTTTAATCAATCTGAGATCAGGCAGGGAAACCATCCATGGATTTAGGCAAATTGGGCATTTGGTATTTTTTTGACGGCTTATCAGCCAAAGATACAGCAACGGCGGCAAAGAGAATCGAATCGCTCGGGTACGGCACCCTGTGGATGCCTGAAACGGTCGGCAAGAACCCTATGGTTGTAGCGTCCTGGCTGCTGGCGAATACTGAAACACTGAATCTGGCAACCGGGATCGTTAACATTTATCACCGCGAACCCGGCGTCACCATGGCCGCCCAAAAGTCACTGGCAGAGCAATCCGGTGGGAGATTTTTACTTGGCATGGGTGTGTCCCACAAGCCCATGGTTGAGGGCGTGAGAGGTCTCCAGTACGGACCACCTGTTGCCACCATGCGGACTTATATCGAACGAATGGCTGCTTCACCTTACAGTGGATACCGACCCGCAGAAGAGCCGCCCCTTGTTATTGCTGCACTCGGCCCGAAGATGCTCGAACTTGCCGCCACCGAGTGCACCGGCGCTCATCCTTACTTCTCATCGCCAGATCACACGAAGATGGCAAGGGACATCATGGGACCAGAAGCCTGGCTTTGCGTTGAACAGAAAGTGATCCTTGAGTCTGATCCCACAAAAGCCCGCGAACTCGCGAGGCCCGTCGCCAAGATTTATCACAAATTGCCAAACTATCGAAACAACTGGCTCCGCATGGGACTCAGCGAGGATGATATCGATAACCTTAGCGATCGCTTCATTGATACAACCTTCGCTTGGGGCGACACAGACGCTATCCATCGTCGGATAAACGAGCATATGGATGCCGGCGCGACCCACGTTTGCATTCAACCCGTGAACACCAATGGGAAGATTGGGGAATTGCACTGGGAATGTCTGGAAGCATTGGCGTCTTAAACACCGCTAAAGACGCCAACTCTTCTTAGCTAAAATACGACAACCTGCCCAGACCGCAATGTCTGGGCAAAGTAACCGACTTCACCATCGGTGGCCCAGACATGATGACCCTCAGCCTCATCGATACCGGACCCCATAGAATGCTCTGCTGAATAGATTAGTGATCACTCACCAGAGCCCAAATTGGAGCCCGAACCAGAGCCAGAACGAGAGACCTCACACGACTTCAAACGTTCGAATTTTTTGAAAAGTCAGCCAAAACGCTCAAACCCTTAGGTAACATCCAAAGATAATCTGAACATTCCTTTTTAAGAATCCAACCTCCTTTCATGTTGAAATGATTCGCAAGGAAAACACGGCCCAATCGCCGAGGTCCCAAAACACGAATACGGACACGATCACGGATTCCAATCCATATGACTAACAAGCCAAATCCGCCTTTAACCTGGCTTCGGTCCTTCGAAGCCGCAGGTCGCCTGGGTAGTTTTAAACAAGCCGCCGCCTCACTTCATGTTTCACCCTCAACGATCAGTCACCAGGTGCGAGATCTAGAGGAACTTCTGGGTGTCCCGCTATTTGATCGCGCTTTCCGATCAATCCAGCTCACGACGGAAGGCCAGCGTCTCATCGCGCCATTAACCACCGCGTTTGAACTCATTGGCTCGGCCACCGAGTCACTGCCCGACAATGAGGATCAACTAAGAATTGGCGGTTTCCCTTTTTTGATTCACGAGATTCTGACCCCCAACATCGACGCACTAAAACAAACCCTAAACGTAAACGCCCTCAGCCTTCATGTAGAGACCAACAAGTCATTGTTGACTCACACTGACGCGAAGCAAAGATTGGACGTGATCATTCGATACGCTTCAAAGCACGAACTCGCCGGGCTATGGAGCGAGAAACTTTTCGATATCACTCTTGTCCCCATCCAATCGGCGAATAAGCCGACGGAAGAAAACCTGGAAATCTTGTTGGCCGAACCCGTGATCAAAGTTTTGAGTCCATTTGATGCCTGGGGTATGTGGCGCTCAGCGCACCAGATACCAGAGACAGAACAAACGATCGCATTGGAGACCGATAGCTACCATGCTGCGGTGATAGCTGTTGCTCAGGGAAACGGGATCTGCCTCGGAATCCAGCCCTTTATTGAACCCTGGCTGCGACAAGGAAAGATCAAAGCCATCGAAAAATATCAAACCCGAATTCCTCACACCGCGTGCATCGTGGCCGCCCAACATAATAAAGATCACCCCGCGGTATCAAAACTCGCCCATTGGATCAGAACCTACCTGACATGAAAAATTTGCAACCAGCCTGAACACAATCCTTTTGTGCCGACAGCAAGCCACCCTCTAGAGTCTTTGTTTTTGGGAGATTGGCAATGCAGGCACTTCACTACATCAAATCTGATCAACTCGCATGGAAGGAAGTTCCTCTTCCAACACTGACATCACCAATTGATGCTCTCGTGCGCCCCACCGCGGTCGCCGCATGTGATCTAGATAGGAACATCGCTAACGGTAAATCCCCATTCCCCGGCCCATTCATTCTCGGACACGAATTTTGCGGCGTGGTTGAGGCGGTAGGTGACGATGTAAAAGGCATTCGCGCAGGTGACCAGGTGATTGCTTCGTTCCAACCCAGTTGCGGTGCTTGCGAATGTTGCGGACGTGGCCATAGCTCAGTCTGCACAGAGGTACCCAACACGAGTATGTATGGTATCGGGAAATCGGGCGGCGACTGGGGCGGTGCGCTTTCCGATCGAGTCTGCGTTCCATTCGCAGATTACAATCTAATGTTACTACCAGACCACATCGACCCGGTTAGCATCGCTTCGGGAAGCGACAATCTAGCTGACGGGCTCAGAGCAGTAGACACGCCATTGACCAGTCGGCCCGGCGCATCGGTATTGATTGCAGGAGACGGGAGCATCCCACTGTATGCTGTACTTTGCGCGCAGCATCTGGGTGCAGGCCAGATCACTTTCGCGAGCCAGGATGCTTTCGCACTCAGTGTGGCTGAGTCACTGGGCGTTTCTTGCCAACCCATTACCGAGTGGCCTAGAAAGCTAAAGACCCATGACATTACTTTTGATTGCACTGGCTCAAAGGCGGGACTGTCATGCGTTATAAAGTCCACAGCACCCTTCGGTGTCTGCACCAGCGCCTCCATTTACTTCTCGGACGAGACAGCGATGCCGCTACGGGATATGTATATGAAGGGCCTCACTTTCAAAACGGGTCGGGTCAACAGCGCCGCCAACCTCAGTCGCGTTGTGGGGCTAGTCACCGAAGGATTGAAACCGGACCGAATTCAGCACGCCGTAGTACCCTGGCTAGACGCCATACCTGCTTTCCGCGAGATTCCGACTAGCCAGAAGCTGATTATTAAACGCCAGGATTAGATTGGGCCTTATCTATTTTAACGCAATGGTGCTGTATGAACTATTTACGAGGCAACGACCCACCAAATTGTAAGGTCCCTCGCTTAAGGAAATGACGACGAACCGGTCGCCACCAAAGAAACTCTGCCGTTACTGTCGCAAAAGGCTTACCGGAAACCGCTCAAAATGCGGGACATGCACACCAAGCGCATTGATAAACGGGGACGATTTGGGATTCGTACGACGCCATTAGGGATACTTCCCCTCGATGTTAGAGGAATCGAATCGCAGTTGCCGGACTTGGGTTTCGTCCATGGGACGATTATCTCCCACAATGGACTCCTCTCTTTCGTCTTTGCGTAGTGCTGGAGCAAAGTGAACAAATACCGAGTGATAACGCCTGTCATCGTTACTGAGCAAGAATTACTCAAGAAAACTCGCAATTTTTGACAGCGGTTTCTTTTCTGTAGATGCGCCGGGAATACTGGCATCCTGCGACGCGTGCCCAACCTTGAGCAGAATGAAAGGCCGCTCATTGCCGGGCTTTTCCAGAATAGTATTCAGAAATGTCATCGGGTTGGGTATATGTGTAAGCGATTCGAGCCCCGCTCGATGCAACGCATTAATCAAAAAACCAGTCAAGATCCCAACGGACTCAGAAATGTCGTAATGTTTTTGTCGCTCGCCTGACTCATTGATAGCGAATCGTTCAGCAAAGATCGCAATCAACTAGGGCGCCGTTTCCAGAAAATGTTTACTCGCGTCCGTGCCCATTTTCTTAACGTCAGTCAACCACGCGTCACCGCCCTTCCCGCCATAAAACTCGGCTTCTTCTTTTTCCGCAGCCTCTCGAATTTTTTTCTTGGTTGTCTGATCGTTAATGCAGACAAAATGCCAGGGCTGATGATTCGCACCGCTAGGCGCCGTTCCCGCAGCAAGGATGCAAGATTCTATGATGTCTTTCGGTACAGGCTGATCGGTAAAATCTCGCACAGTATGACGCTTCCGACTAAACGCGTAGTACTCCCGCACATTAATCCGCGCCTCCT
>JBLIIB010000019.1:0-24819 GCA_047634795.1 Candidatus Azotimanducaceae bacterium
GTGGCGCCTATCATTGATCAAGATCACTTCACCTCCAGATATGAAATGTTCCCAATGGGGCATGCGCGAATTATTCAGATGGGGCGTCCGTCGTTAAGAGACCGTGTCCCCGATGGCGTACCGCATCCTTTTGACGCCGTGTTACAACGCTGGGGAATCGACCCAGGGCAATATCCTGATTACGAAACGAAAGTCATGCAGGGTTGGCTTGATCTTAAGAAGGCCAAGAAAAGCCTCTGGAAAGAGAAGGGCTATTTGCACTATGAAAATCTGACCGATGAAGAACTGACAGAAAGCCCCTTCACCGAAATATTCCCGAACATCGCCTTTGGTGCATCGGCCGATGCATTCACGATTTTTCGCTGGCTACCGCATCCGGATGATCCAGAGAAATGCTTCTTCGATATGTGGGCAATGACCTACCCCATTGAAGGTGAGTCCGAGTTTGTCAATCGCACCGCGCTTACTCCAATTGCCATTGAAGAAGCAGAATTTGATTTTCGTGAGTACAACAACGGTGAAGGGGTTCAAGACTTATCAGACCAGGTCGTGTTCCAAGACTGGCAATTGAATGCGGGCCAGAAAGCGGGTTGGCGCTCCCGGGGCTATCAGGAGCCGTATTTGGCTGCTCAGGAAACCAGAGTGCGACGCTTTCATGAGATCCTGAACGATTATCTGTCGGGGAATCCGCCAGGTCGAAATTTAGAGATGGAACTGAGAGACGAAACAGAGAATCAAGATTAGAAGTCAAAACTGAAAGATACAAATAAAAACAATATGGAGGTAGAGACATATGCGCGTAAGACATGCTTATAGCGGATTCATTTATGAATCCATGGACGATGGTAACGTCAGCGTAAAGGATCCAAAAACCGGTAACGACGGTGTTTTCAGCCGCGACGCCGTTTGGATATCCGGCTCGTTGAAGTATGGCGATCATCATCTGATTGGACACGTGGGTGGAAAGACGGCCGAGGGTGCAACCAGCCTTGGCGAGCTTTCCAATCGACGTCGTTGATTCGGGTTGAGCCGACAGGTGTCTCGTTTGAAGTAAATGAAGACGAGACCATTATGGCCGCTGCTATTCGCAACGGTTACACCTGGCCAACGATTTGCGGCGGGCAGGGTACCTGCAAGACCTGCGTATTTTTGACGCTGGAAGGTGAGAGTAATCTCGCTGAGATTGAGCCCTGGGAAAAGACAGCACTGGACTCAATCACTGATACCTTACCCGACAAGGGTCAAGGCTGGCGGCTGGCATGTCAGGCGAAGGCGATCGGTGACGTTAGATTAAAAAAAATTGGTGTACGGCTAGCTTAATACTAGCTCAAGACAAGTGACAACGAATTAAGAGGAAGGAAAATGGCGACGACAAAAGAGGAAATGGATAGCAAACTGGCACCGGGTGAAGCTCGCTCTCGTGGCAAGCAAATTCAAGATCTGCTCGATGAAGAGACAGTCGAGGTTCCCTGGCAACTTCGGGACGCAGACTACACCTATCTGGGCTCAGAACCCCTAGACCGAAATCATTACATTTCTCAAGAATGGTGCGACAAAGAGATCGAAAACCTCTGGTCAAGGGTCTGGCAACTGGCCTGCTTCGAGCAGGATATCCCTGAGGTAGGCGATCATATTGTCTACGATATCGTTGATTGGTCCTTCATTATCGTGCGTACCGAACCCGACACAGTTAAGGCATTTTATAATTCATGCCTTCATCGAGGTCGCAGGCTTTGTACCAACGAATTGGAGCCCGCGAACAAACCGGAGTTTCGTTGTCCGTTTCACGGTATCACGTGGAATGTTGACGGTTCACTCAAGGCCATCCCGCCTTCGATTGAATTCGACTTCCCGCACGTTGACAAGGATAAATTCGGTTTGCCCGAGGTCAAGTGCGAAGTATGGGACGGCTTTGTCTTTATCAATATCGATGACGATGCGGAACCCTTAATGGATTTCCTCGGCGACATTACCAAGCATTTTGAACGCTGGCCGTTTGCGAATCGCTGGAAGGCGACGCACAGCGCGAAGATTGTCGACTCTAATTGGAAGCTCGCTCAAGAAGCTTTCATGGAAGCATTCCATGTGTTGGCGACACACCCACAAATGAGCATTGGTCTGCTGGGTGGTGATGGATCGAACACTGAGTACAACATTTACGACAACGGCGATGCTAATTGGAGTCGGATGACCATGGCGCCGCCCATGCCTAATCCTAATTTGCCATATGAGCTTACCGAAGAAGAACTGATGGAAGAAATGTTCTTCCGAGGTGAAAGCGTGAGTGAGATGGGTACGCAGAAAATGGAAGGTAGCGTCGATGCCCTGCCAGATGGCATGACTACGCGTAAGCTTTTAGCAGATGCTGCTCGTAAGAACGGGCCAAATGGTTTTGTGGGTGGCGAACCGACTGACGTGGAGCTTACCTCTGCGATTCAATACCACATATTTCCCAACATCTCTCCGTGGCCGGGTCCGATCTTCTATCGGCATCGCCCTTATGGCCGTGATCCCGATAAGTGCATCATGGAGATAATGATGATGGTGACGTTGCCAGAAGGGACCGAACGTCCGCCTGCGGCGAAGATCAAATGGCTTGGACCCGATGAGCAGTTTGGCAACATCTTTAATCAGGACGTGGAAAATGTTGCTCAGGTACAACGTGGTTTGAAGGCTTCCAAGGCACCCGGCGGATTAACCCTGGGAAATTATCAGGACATCAAAGTCCGCTGGCATCACCGTTTGCTCGAAAAGTGGGTGAATCGCGAAATCTAAGAGGTTCGCCTATCCATTAGAAGGGTAATAAAGAGGGTCAGAGTAGATTTTATTCTGACCCTTTTATTATTACGCCATGTTCGGGCTGCGGAGGCTTTCTGGTACGTCGCTGAACAGTGCGGGGAGGTCTTCGTCACTCGTCTCTAAAATGGTGTCTATCCAACGATGAAATAACTGTCCGCCGCCTTCATTACGTCCAAAGATAGAATACTGTTTAGCGCCGGTCGCCAGTGCTTTTTGAACTCTAAGACCCGTGTAATAGTCTTCGTCCCTGACCACATTCACCATAAGCGACATATAGTCTGCCAGGCCTTGATGGTCTACTTCATCTGGAGACTCAAACGCTGCGAAGTATTGTGTCGTCGTCGATTCGCCTGGCGTCTTGCCGGGAAACATCTGTGAAACCATATAAGGTCCTGATGCACCGCCAGCGATGGAAATGTTAGGGAAAATCGTCCAAACACCCGAGTTCATCAAGCTTTCCGGCCACTGCGCTTCAGGAAGATTTTCTAACTCCTCGAAGCGATTAGGCGCGGTAACGCGCACATGCGGACCCCAAGAATAGTAGTCTGCTTTGGGTGTGCTTTCCCGACCGATGCTGGTGGCGTGCAAAACGGGCAGGTGATAGAAGTCACGATAACCATCGTAGGCCACTTTCCAGTTTGGCCCTTCTAGTGCCTGTTGTCCTGCGACATGAGTCTCCGACAACCTTAGATTATCAAGCATTTCGCCATAACCGTTTAGAAACAAATCGATATCCAATGTTGATTCAGAGTTTAACGTCACCCAAATCATGCCTGCTCTTTCTGCCGCAGGCAGCGTCGTTAGCCCGAGGCACGACTTATCGACGTCACCAAAGTTTTTCTCATCAAGAATGTTAATCAACTCACCCTTGAGATTGTAATTCCAAGCGTGATAACTACAGCGGAAGCTCGATGCATTCCCTGCTTCTTCGTTAGTGACGTAGTTGCCTCGATGACTGCACATGTTGACGAAGGCGCGGGCTTCACCGTCTTCGCCGCGAACAATGATGAGCGGCACACCGACAACTTCCATTGCCCGGAAATCACCTGGTTCAGGAATTTGGGACGAAAACGCGAGAGCTAATGGCACGCGTTTGAAAACACCGTCTACCTCTCGTTGCCAGCGAGTCGTATCATAGTAGTCCGCAGTCGGGACTTGCAAAACGTCCGGCATTAAATCAATTCGATCGTTCTGCTGATTGTCCATTTCGCGCTTGGTTATTTTGATCAGCTGCTCTCTCGACATCTGCTTTTACCTCTTCTCGTTTTTATCTATAAAACCATATAAATGCAGGATAATCCTACGTTATCTATAAAATCATCAATGAGCCTGATCTAAGTTATAACGTCTAAGTCCCAAAGTAGTAGCGCAGGCCTTGGTCAGCGCATGATCAGTGAAATTTTGCGACATTTCCAATTGAAATACCTCCCTCGTCATCTCAATATCTTTCTGCGATAGTGAGGTTTCGCTATGAGAGGAGCTGTTTTGATGGGTCTACAGGGTCGTGCGGCTGTAACAGGTATCGCAGAATATAAAAATGTTCGGAATTACACGGGCAAACGGAAGTTCTTTTTAGAGCAGTGGGCAGAGCTTACCCAGTTAGCGCTCGTAGACGCTGGGCTCACCAAAGACGATATTGATGGCCTGTGTTGTGCATCGATTCCCGAGTCCACCATGTTTGCGCCGGCGACGATTGCTGAGTATCTAGGTCTGCAGGTCAACTTTGCAGAAACCGTCGATCTTGGCGGTGCATCCTCCGTCAGCATGATCTGGCGCGCAGCCGCAGCGATTGAAATGGGCATCTGTGAAGCCGTCGTTTGCGCCGCTCCCGGATTACCGATTCCATCAAACCCAAACCGGCCTCCTAAAGATCCGACGCGAGTCTTCGGGTCTACCAGCGCCAAATGGGGTTCGCCGCAGGCGGAGTATGACGTACCTTATGGTAACGTTGCGCAAAATGCCGGTTATGCGCTCATTGCACAGCGCTATGCCGCCACCTATGGTTACGATGAACGAGCCCTTGCAAAAATTGCGGTTGATCAACGTACCAACGCTCAAGGTAACCCTAATGCAGTCTTCTTTGGTGAGCCAATCACCATAGACGATGTATTGCAGAGCAAGATGATTGCAGACCCGCTACATATTCTTGAAATAGTTATGCCATGTGCTGGTGGCAGTGCCGTTGTCGTCGTGAGCGAGCGTTTGGCCAAAAAGTGCAAACATCGACCGGTCTTTGTGACGGGGTTCGGCGAACGGCTCACGACGAGATCTGTCACCTATGCCGAGGACATGACCGTATCACCTGTTGGACCAGCAGCAGCAAGTGCCTTCGCTATGTCCGGGAAAAGGCCGAGACATGTCGATGTACTCGAAGCTTATGACTGTTACACCATCACTGTGCTCTTAACGATTGAAGACTCAGGGTTTTGTAACAAGGGAGAAGGCATCAACTTCGTCAATGAGAGCGATCTGACTTATCGTGGCAGCTTTCCGGTGAATACTCATGGCGGTCAACTAGGTGCGGGACAAGCGACAGGCATAGCAGGTGGTATGTCACAACCCGTTGAAGGCGTCAGGCAAATTATGGGCAGGGCCGATGGCCGTCAGGTCGCCAACTGTAATACCGCGCTGATTACTGGAACAGGTGGAATTATGAGTGAGCAATCCGCGATAATTCTGGAGGGTGCTTAAAATGAATTCGATCAGACCGCTACCCATCCCTACTCCAAATAGCGAACCTTTCTGGAATGGTTTGGCCGAGCATCAGGTGACATTGCAACAGTGCAACGACTGCAGCGCCTGGATTTTCTATCCGCGTAGTCACTGCAACGGCTGTCTCTCGCCCGACCTTACCTGGAAGCAGGTATCGGGTAATGGCATTCTTTATTCGTTCACAGTGGCACGCAGACCAACTGCACCGCAATTCGCTGACGATATTCCGCAACTCATTGCTGTTGTCGAGCTTAAGGAGGGCGTTCGCTTGAATTCTATCATGGTTAATGTTGCGCCAGAGGCATTGGTCATTGGCATGGCAGTAAAACCGGTTTTCCATCGGCAGGACGGCGCGACGCTACTTTATTTTGAACCCGCTTAATCATGGATGATCAAAAAACAAGAGGGTAACGATTATTGGGATACCGAAACAGGCGAGTAGCTTCGGGAGAAACCTTGCAAATTTTTGATTCACAAATTCATTTTGGACCAGGCCATATCAACGAAACATTGGCAGCCATGGATGCATTAGGTATTCAGGCAGTGCTAGCTGATGAGTTTTGGGGTTTGGATCATTGGGGGCCTGGGTATTGGCTACCTAATGATGTTTTACGGGTAACGACGCCAACGGTAGAGCTAGCCGCCGCTCAATATCCGGAGCGATTCTCTTACGTTAGACGCGTTGATCGTCGCGATCCGGAAGTTGAAAGCCTGATTCGAATGACCTCGGATGCGCCATCAGCACGGGCTATCCGAATACTTCCGAGCCTAACCGCTGAAGAATTAAGCGCGTTCGAAAATGGTGGCTATGACCAGATATTCAGGGCGGCGGTGGGTGTAGGGTTGCCGGTGTTTGTGTATATTGCGGGGCACGTGGAATTTATGCCTCGATATCTGGAAGCATTCCCTGATCTACGGTTCGTTGTTGACCACTGTGGCATGCCAATGGAAGGAGGCATTAGTTTTCTGGACGAGGAAACGCCGGAACAGGCATCGGGTAGTGATGACGATACAGGTCCGGATATTGCATATTTCGATGAGGTACTGAAGCTGGCGGTCTATCCTAATGTCTATTTGAAATGGTCGCATGCACAGGGGATGTTCGGTGTTTCAAAGTATCCGTTTAGAAACCTGATTCCTCATCTACGCCGAGCATTCGATGCCTTTGGTGCAGAGCGAGTCATGTGGGCCAGTGATAATGGCGGCAATCAAACCGGCGAGAGTTGGGCCGAATTGCTTTTTTACGTCAGGGAATGCCCGGACATTACACCGGACGAGAAAACGTGGCTGCTCGGAAAAACAGTCAAGACTTTGCTCGACTGGAACTAAGCACGAAAGCACTAAGCTAGATAAAAGAGGCGCGAATGCAAACTTGGAAAATTGGTGATGTAACAATCACCCAAATCGTGGAACTGAGGTTTCAGGGACTCGAGGCGTTTTTACCAGAGGCGACGCCCGAGGCGGTGTTACCGATTGAATGGTTAACACCTCATTTCCTCACGCCTGAGGGCGTTCTTAAATTCAGTATCCATGCGTTAGTCATCGACACGCCAACAAAAAGGATTATTGTTGATACCTGTGTTGGCAACGACAAGCCGCGTGACATGTTCCCGGATTGGCACATGTTGCAGACCAGCTTCCTGCAGGATCTCAATGAGGCGGGCTTCCCGCCCGAATCGTTTGATGTTGTGTTATGCACCCATCTTCATCTCGATCACGTGGGTTGGAACACCATGCTAATTGACGGTAACTGGGTGCCGACTTTTCCGGAAGCTCGGTATCTCCTTGAGAGGACAGAGTTTGACTATATTGCTAGTGGCAATGAAGCCGAGGACGTCGAGCAATGGCTGAAAGACTCGAATCGAGATGTCATGGCTGATTCAATCAAACCGGTCGTAGATGCCGGCCTTGTTGATCTCGTCGATAATCAGCACAGGATTTGTGATGAGGTCAGTTTGATGCCAACGCCGGGGCACTCTATCGGTCATGTTAGCGTGAACATAGAATCGCGAGGCGAGTCGGCCTTGATTACGGGCGATTTTATTCATCATCCTTGTCAGTTGGCTCACCCCGAGTGGTCGGTGACGACTGATTATGATGGTTTGCAATCAGTCACTACGCGTGAGCAAATATTCAATGAGATCGCGGGAACGTCAACACTCGTGATTGGCACCCATTGGCCTGCGCCCACTGCAGGAACAGTGGTGCGAGAGAACGGTGTGTACCGATTGGTGCTGTAAGTCAAAAAGGCAACGAATGATGCTCACGGTGGCTAAAGTGAACGATCAATAGCAGAATCTGCTGGCTAAATGCCTATCTTGCTTAAGAGATCGGACACTCTACCGATGAGATCCGTGAGTTTAGGATGTTGTTCTTCGAACTCCTCTAGCGCTTCTTTTAGCTCATGAACGATATACTCATCACCGGACATCAGGCTCTCGTCCCGCAATTTTTTCTGAATGGTTGCGATGGATTCATTGACGGAATCGCGGTGATCATCGTCTTTAAAATTTACTCGCTCGAGTTCCATCTGCAATTCCTGCAGCGTGATGTGAAGCTGTTCTTGAGGCATTAGGTTGGTTCCACGTGGCTTTTAACTAACCATTTTCCACAATATGGGAAGCCGTACCATGACTGGGGTCAGGTTTTAGGCCGCTCGCCTTAAACGGACAATTAGATTGGATTGTTCGGCATCAAGCTTGATTATTGTTGCTTCGATCAGTCTTCTTCGCTCTTTGCCCATTGCCTGATCACGCGGTGCGGCAGTATGCCGGTTCCGTTCTAGGGGAGTCACATGGTTGGGTGAACCCCCGCAGGCGGGAGGGACGAAAAAATGCGCTCATGTGGCTCCGAATTTGGTCCTCATTGATGCGTTGTCCTGCCGCTCCAACAGTGCCGAGCACTGCCGCTTCGGCCCCTTCCTCGAAGAGCGGATGTGAGTTCAAAGACAGAATGGGCTGCGGGCCGTTAGCCGTCAGCAGGCCCGTTTAAACGCGTTACAGAGCTCTTCATAACCTCGTGTATTGAAGTAGAATGCGATCTTTGTTGGCAAAATGAAACCTGCGAAGGAGAGTTTGCCTCTTTCTGAATAAATCCTGTTGTTCCCTTCGAGAGGCGCGTCATTTCGTTGCGCGCTTTGATTTCTGGCTGATAGTGAGTAACGGGCGATAAGGAGGCTCAGGGTCCCTGCGGGTCTAATAACCCTGCGCCAACCACCAAATAAAGACTAATGCCTTGGCACAAGTTACCTCGTTTTCTGTCCTGTCCAGAATGATTTAATCCGGTGGAAACGGTACTTGTAGCAGGTGGCTTTGTCGTATCATCGCAAAGCTCTTAAAGAAAAACGCTCGTTTGATATTATCTGAAACCAGATGTCGCAGAATTCTATTCCTTAGGGCGGTGTTGTGCAGAACTCTCCTCGCAAGCACTTTGTTGCGAAGAACTTGGGCCGCTGCGTTCTTTGCGGGGCTTTTGCTTCTATCTGTAGGCTCGAACGGTGCCGTTCGGGTCGAAATCGAAGGGCTCCCCGCTGAGCTCGAAGCCAATGCGCGCGCCTAGCTGGCCTTGATCGAGCGCGCGCGCCGTGTGACCGAAGACGACGAGCGAATATCAGCGGCGAGTATACGTCGTCTGTTCACGCGGGCTTCCGACGAAATCAAGCTGTCGCTGCAACCTTTCGGGTACTACAAGCCTGTCATCAGAAGTGAGCTCAAAGAACTAACAATCATTGCCCCCGATGGCCCCCCGACTTTCTCGCAAGTTTCAGAATCAGTCCGGGTCCGCAAACGCACTTACGTCATATTACGGTCGAGGTACTTGGTTCAGCAGGCGATTTACCAGAAATCAAATCTCTGCTGCGAGCTCCTGGGATCGCAACCAACCAGCCTCTTTTCCATACAGCTTATGAAGACTTAAAGGCTCGGTTACAGCAACTGTCCTACCAAGCGGGTTATCTAGCTGCAGTCTTTCTTACCGCAGAGCTCAAAGTTTACCCGGCTATCGCTGTTGCCGATGCAACACTCGTGCTCGACGGTGGAGAGCCTTATTTTTTCGGGCCGGTAACCATCGAACAGGATATTCTCGAAACGACATTTGTTGATCGTTATGTGAAAATTCAACCCGGGGATCCTTTCGACGCCGAGCGCCTAATTGACCTCCAACTCAGCCCGGCAGACAGTGCCTATTTTGCGGGCATTACGATTGACATCCGTCGTGAAGATGCGAACGACCATCACATCCCGTTAGTTCTCCGCCCGAAGCCAGCCAAACAGCGAAAGTACACCGCATCATTAGGATTCGGTACGAGCACCGGTTTACGGGCCGGCGTGGGATTAAACGTAAGAAGACTTAGCCGGCTTGGCCACCAACTCGAAACAACTGTGCAGGGTTCGAGCAGGCAACTCAGTTTAGGTGCCGAATATCGTGTGCCGATATTTGAAGTGGATGCGGACCGCCTCGCGTTCTTCTTTAATGTCGAGGATGATGAAGTCGCGGATGCTGCTACCAACGAAATTAGTATTGGTGCGCGCTTAGCATCTGATTGGTGGATCTTTCGACGTCAGCTGTATATTCGATTGCGCTCAGAATCGTTCAGTTTTGGGGACGAACCGTCGAATAGCGCCACATTACTGACACCCGGTATAGAACTGAGCTACCAGACAGCGGATGACGTTACTTTTACGCGTAAAGGGTTTTCTGCAAGTCTGAATATTCACGGCGGCATCGAAAGCCCGTTGACCGAAACGACATTTTTGCAGACCGGGCTCTCGGCGCGTGCAGTCCTCCCAGTGGCTTGTCGAGCTCGTCTGCTGTTGCGGGGCGAGCTTGGCTTCACCAACACGAGGAACTTCGATGAATTGCCGCCCTCAGAGCGTCTACACCGGCGGCGATCGCTCGGTGCGCGGCTATGCGCACGAGTCGCTCACCCCGATAGACGACGAAGGCAACGAAATTGGCGGACGCTATCTAAGCAGTGCCAGCATAGAGGTAGACGATATGCTTCGAGGTGACCTGGGAATCGCTGCGTTTTATGATCTAGGCAATGCGACCCGCGACCTGCAGGGTGACTTCAAGTCAGCCATTAGCATAGGGTTTCGTTATCGTACGCAGATAGGAATGATCCGTATCGACCTCGCCCACCCACTGGATGATGATGTGAGTTTTCGCCTGCACCTGACTGTGGGATCTGATCTTTGATGCGCACGGTCCGGATGCTGGCATGGTCGAGTCGATACCTTTTGGGGTTGGTTGCGCTACTTGTCTTTCTTGTTTGGCTCGCTGTCGCGACCACGACTGGCAGTCGACTCGTTTTCTCGCAGGTTGGACGTCTGTTAGATGGCCAACTCACTGTCGGCGAGTTAACGGGTAAGATCAGCGGTCCGCTCAGAATCCAAAAATTACAATCCAATTCAGGGGCCATGGGCGTCAGAGTGGAACTGATCGAGCTTGATTGGTTGCCCAGCGATCTATTGTCGCGTTGGAGAGTGCAGGTCGAAATGCTCCGTATTCAGGGCCTGCAGGTTGCACTACTTGAGCGTGGAACTCCTGAGGAAGATAATTTGGAGACGGGCTTGCCTGACGATCTGAGTCTACCCTTGCCCTTACAGATTAATAACTTCGCGATCGACGATGTCACGGTCACCAGTGATGCTAGTGAGTCCGGTGAAATAGTCTCCCTGCAAAGTATCGTCGCGGCTGAGCTTTCGTGGTTGGCCGGCGGGATTGAGATTCGTCAGTTGAGTATCAAGTCACCCGTCATTAATTTTACCGCCGATGCACAACTGAAACCGAGAGGTGATTGGCCTTTGTCGGTCGATGCGCGTTATTCCCTTGACCTGGAGTCGCAACAGCTACCCAATGCGACAGGCACTATCGCCCTGTCTGGCTCGCTGTTAGAGCTTGGTATAGTGCAAACAATAGACTCACCATACTCTCTTCGAATCGAGGCAAGTGTGAACGAGCCTCTTATGACACCGCAGTGGCAGGCTATTTTGTGGGCAGAAGGCATGCAGCTCGCCAGTTTTGATAAGAACTTACCGACGGTCAGTCTCCTAGCAAAAGTCACTGCAGAAGGGGACGCGGACCCTCAATGCTGATATGCAGGCAGTGTGCTCGTCTGCGCAGATCTCTGGCCGTGTTTCTTTTCGCGAGCAGTCCAGTGACTCACCCGCCGTAGATCTTCAACTCGCCTGGCAGCAGCTAACCTGGCCATTGGATGCCAAAGAAAACTACCTCATCGCCAGCGACAGCGGAAAGGCGCGCGTCACAGGAGAACTGGACGCCTATCGCGCAACCGTGAGAGCGCAATTAGCTGTCCCGGCTTATCCAAGCGGCGAGATTGACATTACCGGCGCTGGTTCACGGCATGGGTTTACGCTGGAACAAATGGCGCTGCCTACACTTGGCGGCGACGTATTGGGCAGGGCAGCGGTCGACTGGAATAAAGGCATAAAAGCGACATTTGAGCTTTCAGGCGAAAACATTGATCGGCAGGGCTGGATGCAAAATGGTCGGGTCGACTGAACTTCGACACTCGGGGCAAGTCTACGGCTGGCAGTGACGGAACTCTAAACTCCTTGGAGGGAAGCCTGGGACTGGACGGTCTACTGCGCGGGAAACCCGTCATGGCTGAAATGACCGGCCACTATGATGAAGGCAGCCTGACGATACCCTCGCTCGTTTTGAATGTTCTGGATACCAAATTCGAGGCTGAAGGAACAATCTCTACGGCAGCATTACCACCGGTTAACTTCCGGTGGCAACTCTCAATGAAGGATCTGGGCTCTTGGGTGCCAGGGTTGGCCGGTAATGTGCGTGGCGAGGGCAGTCTAACGGGCTCCGTCAAGGATCCTAGGACCCAGGCTTCGTTGAGCGCTTCGGATTTTACGGTCGCAGCATTTCAGATTGACCGCGTCGAACTGACTACCGATCTGGGGCTCGGAACGTCACCGCTCAGTTTCAATGCAAACCTCGAAGGGGTGCAATTGGGCGATACGGAAGTGGGCAAAGTGAAACTCGATCTGTTTGGGACACTGGCCAGGCATGTATTGGGACTGCGTAACGTAAGCGATACTGGCACCAACCGGTTGGCACTGTCCGGTTCTTTGTCTGATCTTCCCTCTCAGGGAGTAGCAGCCCCGTTTGAGGAGTGGGGCAATTCAACCTGGCAGTTTTCCTTTGATGTGCTGGACTTTCAGAAGGGAGATATTGAGATCGACCTCATCCGAGAGAGCCAATCCAAACACAACAGTAGGATAGATGGCGAAAGCATCGCGATTGGCGATACATGTTTCAATGTTTCAGATACCAGTGAGAAACCCGGCGTACCGGTTTTGACTCAGCAACGTATCTGCGCGCAGGCAAACGGCAACTATGCCGACGAATTAAATGGTGTTGTTACTTTCAGCAACCTACCGCTTACGTTGCTCGATCCGTTGCTACCAGCCCCTGTAGGCTTGAGCGGCAGCCTAGGCGGCCGCATTTCTGTAGGCTGGAATGTGGCAACCGCCACACCAACGGGTTCGGTAGTGCTCGACACGAGCGCCGCGGATCTGCAGTCAACTAACGATCAAGGCGATATCAAGACCTTGTTGCGTTTCGAACCGGGAAGCTGAATGCAAACTGGAGTAATGATTCTTTGACCGCTGACATTAATCTGCCGTTGGTGGGCTCCTCTGGCATCAAAGCGACTGGAACTGTTGCAGCCGGGAAGGGCGGTAAATCTGTCAGTCGCGCCGTGGGTGCGAACGTTATCGCCAGTTTCGATGATCTTGACCGGGTAGCTGATTTCCAGCAGGGCGTTACCCAATTCAGCGGCGACTTAAAAAGCAATCTGCGTATCGGAGGGACTATTTTGGGACCTGTTCTTGTTGGCAACCTTTCACTCAAGAACGGTGAAGCGGTCCTGCCAGGTCCGGGTCTAGCGCTACGCGAACTTGAAATCGATATTGTTGGAGATGCCGGCGAGGGGATTGCCGTGACCGGGTCCGTAAAGTCAGGCGGCGGCACCCTGTCTTTAGAGGGGCAGGTTAACAATATCGGGCCGTTGATGACCGGGCGGATATCATTAAGTGGCCAGAAAGTCCTGTTGCTCAAAACGCCCGAAGCTGAAACCTATGTCTCCCCTGTGATCGACGCGGACCTTCATCACACCCATCTTGAGTTGGCAGGTGAAGTGAGTATAGATAGTGCCAATATTCAATTGACTTCGCAGCCTCAAACGGCGTAGCCATTAGCAGGGATCAGATCGTTGTGAATAATGAGGCCGCGGCTAATAAAGCAGGTAGTAATTTTGATGTCACCACGCGCCTTCATTTGTTGTTGAATGATGCGGTTAGATTCCGTGACTTTGGCCTTGACGCGACATTTGGCGGTGACTTGAGCCTTTTGGGTTTGCCTGGGAAGGCGACGACTGCAAACGGAGACATTAGCGTTCTGCAATGTCGCTATCGGGCTTATGGTCAGAACCTGACCATTGAAACAGGCAAGTTATTTTTTGCGGGTGGCCCCATTCGGCAGCCGGGCATTGATGTCCGTGCCGTCAGGCAGGTGACTGCAGACATCAAGGTTGGTGCGGTTGCGCGGGGTAATTTACGTGCTCATGAATTCACAATTTTTTCAGAGCCACCGATGAATCAATCGGATCAACTTGCCTATTTGGTACTAGGTAGACCGTTGTCAACAAGTACTTCGGGAGAGTCCTCGGTGCTTAGCCGGGCGGCACTGGCAATGGGCACCAAGGGTGGGAACTACCTGACTGAACATTTTGGTAGCAAATTAGGGGTAGACAATATGGGTATCGAAAGCTCGGGAAGCAATGCCAATGAGCAGGCGGCTCTGGTTGTCGGTAAATACCTGTCACCCAAGCTCTTTGTCAGCTACGGGATCGGAGTTCTTGACGCGGTGAGTACACTCAAGATCGAGTACCTGCTGTCGAGCAACTGGAGGCTGGTGAGTGAGTCTTCAGCGGAACAGGGCGGACTTGATTTGACGTATGTAAGAGAACGTTGAAAGGTGTTGCTCGATTAATCGGAATGCGGCCCTATAGAGAAGAGCCAGAAAGTCTGGCGGGCCATTAGGGATCAGCACTGATGCGCCCAACCGGTCTGTTGAGGCGCAAGACGTCGCGCCGCCTGTGTCATCTCTGGGATACTGATACATTTAAAACTGGATCTAGAACTGGATCAACCGGGTGACCCGCAGAATCGGCTATCGCACCTGAACTGCTGAACCAAGCAACAACATTATTGCTGCTTAGATCGCAGAGAATACGTCCCCGTGACTTTTTGCCTCGCCGGGCTCAGAACTCATGCCCAAAATGAGTGAGATTTTGATCGGTCGAACGCAGGTTTGAGTTTGCTCAAATGTTCGTCAAGCAATTCACTTGAGACGCGATATATTTCTAAAAGTAAAAAATACGGTTGTTCTTCCTAACCGACCTGATCAGCCCGTGAATGCTTTTGATGCCAATCGGTTCCTGAAATATCTGCCCTTGCATCTGGCTGTTTACCGGATGATCCCCTGCTATTACTGGCATACTCATAGGCGGTCCAGGCGTTCTGATCCATGTCGTGGTATCTAAAGCAGGCCTTGCCTCATCTCTCTACCGGCATGAAGAACGAGTGATGCTGTTAGTCAGTTCCTGTTCTAGAGCGCACTTATGCACGCGCTAAAAAATATCGCGTGTTTGACTTCGCCTACTGATAGGCGTACAAAAATACTATGAACGGCGATCAGCTTCGACTATGTAGTAAATCGCTTTTCCATAATAATAAAAATTGAGGGAGGTCTGCCATGCGATTTATTCGCTATCTACGTGATTCACGCGCCATTATTTCAGTTATCCCATTCCTGCTACTGCCATCTCCGGCAGCTTTGTCAGCCGAAATTGAAGAAATCGTTGTTACTGCGCGGGGGGGAGAAGAGACCGTACGAGAGATTCCTGTTGCTATCACGGCGATCAGCCAGGAACGTCTCGACCAGTTCAGTATGGAAAGTTTTGAAGATTTGGAAGCAATGACGCCCCAACTGTCGATTGGTCGTGCCAGCAGTGGCAGCGGCGCCAGTATTGCGATTCGCGGTATCGGTGCGGCGGCGAGCAGTATTGGTATTGAGCAATCCGTGGCGGTTATCATCGATGGCGTTTACTTCCCACAGGGGCGAGTGATTAATGAGGGTCTCTTTGATGTTAGCCAGGTCGCTATCCTGAAGGGTCCCCAAGCCCTGTACTTCGGCAAGAACTCCACGGCAGGCGTTATATCGGTTCAAACTAACGATCCCGGTGATGAGTTTGAAGCATACCTTCGGGTGAACAATGAGTTTGAGTCAGATGACCTGACGATTGAAGGTGCTATCTCGTATCCATTTAGTGAAAAGTTCAGGGCGAGGCTCGCGGTTCAGGCATCGGACATGGATAAAGGGTGGATCTTTAACAACACCCCGGACGCGGGCGATATATACGTGACCGCGGATGGATTCACCGGCAACGTTAACACCCATCCCAACCCGAAAGGTGAGGAGTGGTGGCCCATGCAGGAGACCCTTTATGTCAGATTGACCATGGCAGGAGACCTGACGGATGACTTCAGTTACAACGTGAAAGTTTCGTACGGTAATTTCCAGCAGAATTCATCAACCGGGGGTGGCGAACTGTTTAATTGCTCCGCGCTGGATGGTGTCGGTCACACCAGCCAGCCGGTAGCAGTGCAGCCGCCAGGACGCCAGACAGTGCTGTTTGCGCCTGTCCCACTGCCTAGCGTTGACTGTATCTTCGACGGTGCGCGCGGGCAGAATGATATTCCGCCCGATGTCGCGGCGATAAATCCACTGTTCAATATATTCGGCAGCGGTAAGAGCGGTGAGGAGTTTGAGTCCTTCGTGTATACGGTGAATCTCGACTGGTCGCTGGAGAACTACGATGTCACCGCCATTATCAATTACCATGACCAGACAGAAGAATGGGTTGCTGACCAGGATGGCGGTTCTAACACGTCAATCTTTGCGGCTGAAGAGAACACGTTCGATAACACCTCGGTTGAGGTGCGCGCCGTCAGCCGATTTGACCGGCCCCTCAATTTTGTCGTTGGTGCCTACTACCAGAAAACGAGCCGGTGGTTTGATCAAGACGTGGTCTTTGCTTCAGTCGAATGGTCCGGGCCTATTGTCAACCCGCATGATAGGTTCACTGCCTACAACAAACTTTCAGAGACAGATGGTACGACCCAGTCTATTTACGGCGAACTGATATGGGATATAAACGACAGCTGGCAGTTGACCACGGGGATGCGCTATATCGACGAGAATAAGGATTCTTACTTCCTTCAGCCCTACGTTGCTCCGTACTCGTTTTTCCCGATATTCTTTACACAATTCGATCCAACTGACCCGTCAACCGTGATCAGGGCTGACCAGGACTTCACAGAAACCATTCCCGAGCTTACCCTGCGTTGGGAGGCAACTGACAACATAACGGCCTACGCTGCCTATAAGGAGGGCTTCAAGTCCGGTGGTTTCTCAAACAGTGCCATACTTGGGAACCTGTCCGGTTCATTGAGCGATTTCACCTTTGACCCCGAGGAAAACCATGGTGGCGAGATCGGTATCAAGACGTCCCTGTTCAATAACTCCATGCTGTTGACGGCAGAAGTGTTCCACTACACGTTTGATGACCTGCAGGTGGATTTTTTCAATTCCCAGCAGTTCGCTTACGTCACTGAGAATGCTGGCGGATCTATCACCGAGGGTGCAGAGGTCCAGATTGAATGGGCGACTCCGATTGACGGTCTGATGGTATCCGGCTCGGTGGGTTACTTGAAGTCAGAGTACACGGACTTCGAGAACTTTTGCTATGTCGGCCAGACACCGGCACAGGGCTGCGACCTGCAACCAGGCCAGCTCGAATCAGAAGTGCGCCAGAACCTGGATGGTAATACCCGACCCGGCGCGCCGGAATGGAGCGGGTTTATCGCAGCAAACTACGAACGATCGATCGGCATGGGGCTGGTCTTCGGCATCACAGCCAATTTGCAGTTCAAGAGTGAAACTGTGCTCAGCGCATCCGATCCGAATGCAATCTTTGAAAGTTTCGAAACCATCGACGCGAACGTCCGGATTGGTTCGCAGGACGGTAAGTGGCAGCTCGCATTTATAGGCAAGAACTTAACGGACGAGCTAGCAATTCGTGGTGCTGGCAACGTGCCGGGTACCGGTGGTAACACGGGTACAGCGGACGGCTTTCGAGGCGACCTGAGCGGTGGCGCGATCCGACCGAAGCAACTCGAAGCACAATTCATGTATCGCTTCTGATAGGTCTGAGTTGTCAATAAGGCCGGAATCAGATCCGAAAAAATAAAAGCGGCGGGACTATCCCGCCGCTTTTTTGAAAGATGAAAAGCAAAAGCAAAAAGATAAAAAAAAAGATAAAAGACATACATATTTAACAATGTAATGACGATGTTGAGCGGTCCTCTGGTAATTACTTTATAGCTTACTAAGCTGCGAACAGATTTCGGTTCAAACATGCAGGAGCATTCCTAATTCAAAACAACAATTCTATGGAATTGATGAATTCATCGTCTGAACTAAATGGCAGGCATTGAAGCTCCCGTAACCGACCAGCTCCGTTGAGTTTTCCAAGACAATTCAAAACAAAAGATAAAAGACATACATAACAAGATAAAAGACATACATATTTAACAATGTAATGACGATTTTGAGCCGTCCTCTGGTAATTACTTTTTAGCTTACTAAGCTGCGAACAGATTTTGGTTCAAACGTGCAGGAGCATTCCTAATTCAAAACAACAATTCTATGGAATTGATGAATTCATTGTCTGAACTAAATGGCAGGCATTGAAGCTCCCGTAACCGACCAGCTCCGTTGAGTTTTCCATAAAGACAATTCAGCCAGCGAGCCGAAGGCTCGTTGTCGTTTTTTCAACGCCGCAATCCTGTCGAACCATCGACTCTTTTTGTCCTTGGGCTTGGCTGCAGCATAGTCGTGCACGCCGTCATTCACTATATTCATGTATTCGCCAAGAGAGATGCTCAGTGCAGGCTGGTCTTGAGAGATACCGCTCACCAGAGGCGCTATCGCAAGGGCTAGTCGCTCAGGCTGGTTAATGGCGATCTTCGATCGATGTGGGCCAGATGCTGCCTGATAGTCGTTTAGGTCGCGTGTAATACGCGCTCTCACGGGGTTAAGGTCCACATACGCCATGGCGGCGATGACCGCGCTTTCATCTAGTAGTGCACCGGAGTAAAAACGCCCTTCGAAGAAGTGACCCGTACAGCGGTCTTCCTTGTTAGCCAGACGCGCAATTGGCTGCTTAAGGTGTTTCATAAACATCGACAATGACCCGAGGATTTGTCGTGCGTGCACGAGCCTCTCTGGCATGGCCAGCAGGATTGCGTGATGGCGGCGAACGATCTCTCGTTCGCCCTCTGGTGAATTTGCAACCGCACGCGGGGGACACGCTCTGAGCCATCGGTCTGCAACTTCCTTATCCGTCCATCTATAACTATCTTGCGGATCAAAATAGACCACTAGATGGAAATGGTTGCTCATGATGGCAAAGGCATCGATCGCCACCGCAAAACATTGTGCGAGATGAAACATCCGCTTTTCCAGCCAGGCTTTACGGTGCTCATAATTTCTTTTTGATTGGGAGTCTTTGCCGCAGAGCCAACTCCTGCGGACACATCTTGAAACAAGATGGTAGTGCAGTGGGTGTACGAGGTCGATGAGTTGGTTTCTTGGAGTTGCCATGTGGCTATCATCATCACTTTTAGATGCGTTGTATTTGAGTTTGATAGGCATCGTTTGCCGGAGGGCGACACTTAGTTTTGTAAGCTTTTGACTAGTGCGTAGTAAGCAGAGCGGTGTGTGTCCATGAATCCATGACTCGGTGTGTGTCCATGAATCCATGTCCTGAATCCAGGTGTGTGTCCATGAATCCATGTCCATGAATCCATCTGAATTCTGACGTTGGCCGTTTTGGTGCGTGATTCCGTTAGCGCAGCCTATAAGTGTGCATAACCACGACCATCGGCGCGGATTGTTCTAGGCGCTAGTCTGGGTAAAGACGACAAAGAGGCAGGCGGGTGAATAGTAGGTCGGTAACTAATAGATAGTTGGTAGATGGCCAAGAGACGAGTAGGCGATGGCTAGAAAAGTTGGTTTAGGTCTCATAGCGATTGACTTGTGGGTAAACAAACGCTGGACGTCGCTCATCCTCAACACTCTCGGTCTCGCTGTGGCACAGGTTTTGCGTAATAAATGGGCGACACGCGCCGAAAATCGGGTGCGTTGGATCAATCTATTCATGGAGCAAACCCATTATGCATCGAACTAGGATCAACAAATCTGCCTGGCACATAATAGCCTTCGCAGCACTCGCGCTTCCGGCTTCACTACATGCCGCAGAAGAAGAAGTGACCGACCTAGAAAAGTTCATCGTCTCGGAAACTGACGCAGCGCTCGAAGACACTTTGTTACCAACCGAACGGCAGATGTCGGGAATTTTTGGAGACACCACTAACATACTGCAAGTACCACGAGCGGTGTCGTTGATATCACCGCAAATGCTGGAAGAGTTCAACATTGATGATCTGGGTGACCTGAAAAAAGTTAGCTCCGGCACTCAAACTTACAACTACTATGGGATCCCGGGCGCACCCATTATCCGCGGCGCCAAAGGCGGTACTTTTCTCAATGGCATGCTACGCGCTTACCAGCGTAACGAAATGCCGCTATCCTTCGGTTCGCTTGAAGCCATCGAATTGGTCAAAGGCCCCGCTCCGGCTGATTTTTCACCGACTCAAATTGGTGGGTTCGTTAACCTTTTGCCTAAAAGTCCGTACTACGATGAGTCCACTGGATCGGTCTCTCTTGATGTCGATCAGTGGGGCATGCAGCGGGTAACCGGTGATGTCGGTGCACCGTTCATGCTGGGAGACAAGCCCGCTGCTTATCGTGTTTCGCTAACGTCGCAGGACGGCGAAAGCTACTATGATGACGTCAGCAATGACTTCACCTCGCTGTATGGCTCGCTGAAATTTCAGGCATCTGATACCGTTTCAGTGTTTGTCGGCGGTGAATTTTTTGACTTCAAATCTAACGAAAACGCTGGCTGGAACCGACCCACTCAGCAGTTGATTGACGATGATCGCTACGTCATCGGTGAACCGGCGGCGATGGTATCGCCAGCTTGGCGAGGCACACTTAACCGCAATGGTGTGGAATTTCCAACCGCTGGTGGGCTTAACCCAGCACTCTTCGCGATGGGTATTCCTGGAGAAGTGGCTCGTGCCCAGATCTCCGGGACCAACCTCGCCAATATGTTGAACATGAACAGCGCAGCTGATCGAGCCGTCGTCTACGACGCCAGCGGTAGCAATGCCTTTGGTGGTCCACTTCCTCAGGATCTTATCGATACGCTCAATGCCAACGGTGCGACACCTCAGGATCTGTACATCTACACGCCCGCCTACTTTGCCAACGGCGGCGAAGTACTGACGACTGAAATCGGTGGTGAAACAGTGCTGGCAGACCAACAGGATTTTGCGGATTCTGAAAATCTGGTTTTGTTTGGCGACGTTGTTTTCGGCGGTAATCCTATGCGCACCTATACGCTCAAGTTCCTGTACGAAGAGCTTGAAACAGAGAAGCGGTCCTCTTACGGCTACGCTATCGATACCGAGCAAACGGTATTTTCGGCAAAAGGTTTTATGACAGACAGAGAAACCATTCCAATGACTACCACGACCCTTGGCGTCAGTATTCGATATACCGATGCTCTGATTCTTCAGGATTTTTTCGCCGAGCCGTTTTCACGGCGTGATATTACCTCCGCGAAGATAAACCCAAATACCATTTTGCTCGTAGGTGATGAGTCGCCAATTGGTGGACTTAATCTCTGGTCCGGGACAGCGGTAGGCGGAGCGAATGTAGAATCAGAACTCACGCAGTCAGCGGTATTTGTTTCCTTCGAAACGCAATGGACGCAGCGGCTCACATCGATAGCGGCAGTTCGATACGAACTTGCCGACTTCGACATCGGGCTGCCGGGCGAAGCTCAAAGAGCAGCCGGTAACGCGGCGGCAGTAGAGGCAGAAAGTGGTGACACTGACTATGTCAGCTACAGTTTTGGTCCGAGTCTTGAAATCATGGACGGTGTATACCTTTACGGCAGTTGGCAGGAAGGCACTTCAGTTGATCCGACACAGGGTGGAGCAATCTTCGGAGAGCAGAACTTCGCGGATAACGAAATGTGGGAAGCGGGTTTCAAAGCCGGTTTGTTAGATGGCAAGCTCTACGTATCCGGCGCAGTTTATGAATGGGAACAGAGCACCTTTAATGCGCGCGCGGGACAAAGTGAAGCGCTCGAAGCAGAAGGGTTCGAGCTGGAGGCAACCTGGCAAATAAGCGATTCCTTGACCCTAATTTCGTCTTATACGGATCTCGAAACAAGGCGAATAGATGACCTGGGTTTCCGCTCGGTTCCCTTCTCCGAACAGGACTGGGCATTGTACGGCGGTGAACTCACCAGCAACTTCTCAGCTGGCAGCTTTGATGGTCGTGTGCGCGATTACGGTCGGCCAACCAACAATCCGGATCTGATCTACCCAGGAGCACCCCAGAAGACCTTTAAGTTCTTTGGGCTCTATGACTTTGGCAACGGCTTCGCGCTGCGGGCCTCGGCAGAGTGGCAGGAAGAATTCTGGCTCGACTTTGACCGAACCAAGGAAGTCCCTGACGTTTGGTCGTTTAATGTCGGCGCTAGGTACAAGGCCGACAACTGGGAACTTGGCGTGTCCATTGAGAATTTGGCGGATGAGGACATTTACCTCGGCGCTGATCCAGTGTTCGCGGCGAATACTCTACTTACCAAGGCTCCCGAAAGGACGGTGCTGAGTTCGGTGACGTTTAACTTCTAACATGACTTCTAATGCGGCAAGGACGTTATCGCGGGGCGAAAGCCCCGCGCCTGACATGAAGCTCATGCTGCTGTTGACGATCTTTGTCACCTGCATGAGTTTCGTCAACGTCGTTAGTGCAAAGTTATTCGACGTGGCTGGACTGACCGTTTCCGCAGGGATCATCGCTTACTGGCTGACGTTCCCTGTTACCGATGTCGTTGGTGAGGTCTTCGGTCGGCGCACGGCTTTGCAGTTTGTGGGGCTGGGCTTGCTGACTAACATTCTGATCGTGTTGCTAACCCAAGCGGCGGTGGCGTTACCTCCATCACCGTTTTACACCAACCAGGCAGAACTTGCCGTGGTACTCGGATCAGTACCGCTGATTGTGCTGGCGTCATTGACAGCCTATTTTCTGGCTCAAATTAACGATGTGCTGGTGTTTGACTGGGTAAAACGCTTGACGTCCGGGCGGATGCTTTGGCTTAGGAACAACGCCAGCACCATGAGCTCTCAATTGATTGATAGTCTCGTGTTCAATGGCATCGCGTTCTATTTATTTGCCGAAGAGAAAATGCCGCTGGAAGATTTTATTGCCATGACAGTAGGGTACTGGTTGTTCAAGGTAGGTATCGCGATCATTGATACGCCTATTGTCTACCTGCTGGTTGCGTGGTTTAGGCGTTCCATGCCTGTCAAGGAGCGTACTCAGGGGTCTAGCTAGGAGCTTATTAAGGCGTTCGTTCACGAGGCAGCAGGACGACACCGCCAATTTTCCAAGTCGCCGTCATAGGCATGTCGCAAATAATTGCCAGTCGGGCCGGTGCAGGCTCTCCGGTGAACGGAGTGATGTGAAGCGGCAACAGCGATTGTGAATCGCTCTTTTGTCCATTCTTTGGTGTAACTACTGCCTTATTTAATTTGCCACGCGCGACATCAGGTTAACCGATGACTACGGAATACGTCACGGCTGGACGCTTCAGCGACGCGTCTACCATAGCTCGAGGTAACGATACTTCGTCGTCACCAACCATGCGTTCGGGCCCGCGCCCCAGCATCAAAACGCAGCCTTGGAGTCACCGACACCCCGTCGTCTAGTTGTTGGTCGCTTGGTTCGGTGGCCCACGCCTAATCAAGGGCCTAATCGGGAGCCTGTTCACGAGCCTGAAGCACCGCGCGACCAATCTTCCCAGTTGCCGTCATAGGCATCTCGCTTATAATTTCCAGTCGGTCCGGTGCAGGCTGTCCGGACAACTGAGCGACGCAAAGCTGTAACAGCGATTCTGCATCGCTCGATGTTCCTTCCTGCAGGGTAACCACCGCCTTCACCAACTCTCCACGCTCGGCATCAGGTTGACCAATAACAGCGGCATACTGTACCGCTGGAATCTTCAGCAAGGCTTCTTCCATGGTACGAGGAAACAGCACTTCGTTGTCACGAACAATGCGTTCGCTCCAACGGCCTAGCATCGAGACATAGCCCCATGAGTCCATCACGCCCATATCACCGGTGTGTAACCAACCATCACGTAAAACCTCGGCCGTTTTCTCAGGCCGTTTCCAATAGCCGATCATGTATCCGCCGCGAATACACAACTCACCGGGCGCGCCCAGCGCTACCTCCGTGCACGCCTCATCCATAACGCGAACTTCTTTGTCGGGAAGTGCAGGACCAATCGCTAATGCGCGCTCGTTGGGTTCGGCTTCCGGGTATCCCAATGCCAAAAATCCGCCGAGTTCACTTTGCCCATAGCTCTCGATCAGGAAGACTCCAAGATCAAGAAAGTCACGTTTCAATTGAGGGGGCACGGGCGCGCCACCTGAGACGAGGCGGCTGAGCCGTCCGGGAGTGCGACCACGTGCCTGACACTCGCTCAGGAGTTCCGTAAACAGTAATGGGTTCCCTAGGGCATAGGTCACGCCCCTGCTATCCATTTCGTCCCACGCAACTGGTGCCGTCCAGCGTGACATCAGGCCGACGGCAGCACCACGATGAAGTCCTGGTAGCAGGTTAGCGACGAGGCCCATTGAGCTGGCCGGCGAGGTTGGTTGTAGCGTGACATCTTCCGGGCACAACCTCATTCGCTCGGCAATACACTGCGTTGCACGTGCGGTTGAGCCATGTGAGATCAATGCGCCTTTAGGCGGGCCAGACGAACCTGACGTATAGGAAAGATGCGCGCCATCTTCAGGCTTCACCGATACTGCGGGGGGCGCCGGTGCAGCAGCAACCAGCGCTGGCCAGTCGCTCGCACCGGCTTGCGCACCATCCATGCAAAGATAGTGTTCAATGCTGGGCATCGCGCTTCTATTTAGTTCCAGCACTGGCAGCATATCGTGTGTATAGATCAAAACTTTGGGCGTTGCATCGTTGGCAAAGTACGCCACATCGTCT
>JBLIIB010000020.1:0-23821 GCA_047634795.1 Candidatus Azotimanducaceae bacterium
CGCACCAAAACCACTCGCCGCTCCAGTGATCGCAGCTACCTTTCCCTCCAGTCGTCCCGCCATGCTTTTTCCTTATTTATTATTACGATAATGAATCAAGGCCTGCATTAAACCAGATCTAGGGCTTGCACATCGAATGTAATTACTGCTTTAGTCTGTCTGTGAATAACTCAGAATCAACCAACCCGGAATCAACCACCGCTAATCCGCCTTACCCGAGTCGTCGCTACGCTTGGTTTGTCGTCTTTGTATTGATCATTGCATCGCTGATTGCGTTTATTGATCGGCAGGTGGTGGCCATTGTCGTTGAACCCATGAAAGAAGACCTTGGCGTCGGTGACACCGAGATTGGTTGGTTGTACGGAGTGTTCGCGCTTTTTTACGCGTTTGCTGCGATCCCTATCGCGACACTGGCGGATACCAAAAGTCGTAAACACATCATCGCTGTGGGTATTTTTCTCTGGTCTCTGATGACCATCGCCTGCGGTCTAACTCGCGGTTATTGGGAGATATTTATCGCGCGAATAGGCGTCGGCGTGGGTGAAGCAACCCTCAGTCCGTCTACCACGTCGTTGATTGGTGATTACTTCCCCCGAAAAGACATTCCACTGGCCCTCAGTATTTTTCAAACCGGCCCCATTATCGGCACCGGCATCGCCTTCATCATCGGCGGCGTGGTTTTGGATATGGTTGAAAATGCCGACCCATTGGTGTTGCCATTTTTTGGCGCGTTAAAGCCGTGGCAACAAATCTTTGTTTATGTGGGTGTACCGGGGCTCATTCTTGCTGCGTTTTTCCTTTTGATCAAAGAGCCGTTACGAAGGCCCTCGCTTGCCCCTCCGACTCAAAAAAGCAGTACCGCACAATTGCTGGATTTCTACAGAGAAAACAGACGCACGATCATTTTCCACCACCTTGGGTTCGTCTCACTGATACTCACCGGCTACGCATTTGTGTTCTGGAGTGTCACCTTTTTTGTGCGCATTCATAACGTGCCGGCATCAGAAGCATCCCAAATGTTCGGATGGATTTTCGTCTTTTTCGGTGCGATGGGCCCTTTGCTGATTGCGTTTATTGCAAAAAAATTGACCGATCGTGGACACAAGGACGCCAACATTACCGCCGGCATGATCGGCGGCATGCTCACTATTCCGACGGTGCTCATGATCCAGTTTGCCCCCAATGTCACTTGGGCCTACATCCTTTATGCACCCGCACTGCTTGCGGTGAACTCCCCTTTTGGTATGGCAGCAGGTTCACTTCCGGTAATTACGCCGCCGCATTTGCGTGCTCGTGTGGCTGCGGTCTATATGCTGACAGGTGCGACCGGCATGATGTTCGGACCTCCGATGGCGGGCGCGTTCAATGAATACATTTTCCCGGGAGTCGACGGTGTGAGGTATTCCATGATGACCATGACCACCTTCTTCGGCATTCTAGGCGTCGTGTTACTTTGGTTTGGGCGCAAACCCTACGCCGAGTCTCTGGCGAAATCAGACACCTGGGCGGAAGACTAGCCATTCACTTTCAGCAATCGGATCAATTTAACCATGGCATTCAGTATTGCCTCAGAAGCACGCTGCTTCAAAGGCACACAACAGGTACTCACTCATTCATCAAGCAGCCTGAATTGCGATATGCGGCTGGGTGTTTATCTTCCTGAAGGAGACGGTCCCTTCCCTGCGCTGTTTTGGCTCTCGGGTTTAACCTGCACAGAGGAAAATTTCATATCTAAAGCTGGTGCTCAGCGCATGGCATCCGATCTGGGCGTCATACTCATCGCGCCCGACACCTCGCCCCGCGGCGAAAAGGTCCCAGACGACCCGGAAGGTGGATATGACTTTGGACTTGGCGCTGGCTTCTACGTCAACGCTTCCCAGACGCCTTGGGCCGAGCACTATCAGATGCGCCAATACGTCGAAGAAGAACTCTTCGAGGCATGCCAACAGACGCTGCCCATCGAGGGCAATAAAATAGGCATCTCAGGACATTCCATGGGCGGTCACGGAGCGCTGACGATAGGCCTGCGTAACCCCGAAAAGTTTCAATCCATTTCTGCCTTTGCACCCATTTGCTCGCCGCTTCGCTGTTCCTGGGGTGAAAAAGCCCTTGGCGGCTATCTTGGCGACGACACATCAACCTGGCGCGAATACGACGCTTGCGCGCTGATCGACGACGGTGCGCGAGTACCGGCAATACTGGTTGATCAGGGCAGCAACGATAGTTTCTTGAAGGAACAGCTAAAGCCGGAACTATTAGCGCTGAGCTGCGAAGCAGCTGGAATCTCATTAGAATTACGCCAGCAGGGCGGATTTGATCACAGCTATTACTTCATCTCGACGTTCATTGGCGATCACATTCGCTGGCACCATCAACGATGGCAAACAGCCTGAAAGGACAATCGATCAGAACACTTGCCCAGAACACCTACCCAGAGCAATGACTAAAAACATTCACTAGAAACTTACGCTGAAAAACATGCACCCATGAGCCAACCCGACAACAATGAAATCGAAATCAACAGAATGGACCACCCTGTGCGGCCCGAAAGCCTGGACGGCGTTACGCTGATTAATCCCGAAATACAGGAATGTCCATTTCCCACTTACGATTTGATGCGCGAAGAGGCACCGATTTACCTAGACCCTGTCACGGGCATGCACGTCGTGACGCGTTACGCAGATCTTCGTACCGCCGCACTGGACTACGACAACTTCAGTAACCACCGCTACTCCAACGACCCGGAAAGACACACGCCGAGCCAACAACTCGCGCACGCGCTCTTTTTGGAAAAAGGTTGGGTACCCGGCGCATCCCTGGCCGCCAGAGACGACCCGGACCACAAACAAATGCGATCTTTGTTTGACGCTGCTTTTCGGCCCAAGCGCATCAAGGAAATCGAGAGTGAAGTTGAACAGCTTGCTTACGATTTGTTTGACGATTTTATCAATGATGGCAGATGCGACTACGTGCAGCAGTATGCGGTACCACTACCACTCTTCATCATCTGCCGCCAAATGGGCGCAAAAGAAGAGGATGTCTGGCAGATCAAGCAATGGACCGATGCCTGGATCAAGGGCGGCAGCATCGGACTCGATGAAGCCGGCGTCACCTGGGCCACAGAAATGGAAATCCAGGCTCAGCATTACTTTCAAAAAATCTTTGAACGACTTCGAGCGACACCCGACGGCACCTTGCTATCGGAACTGGTGAACAACGAAGTACCAGAATGGGGACGACCTCTTACCGATAACGAACTGCATGCTGAAATGATGCAGGACACCTTTGTCGGCGGATCAGAGACGACGACCAACGCAATGTCGGCAGGAATAATGCTCCTGGATCGAAACCCTGACGTTTGGGAAAACCTTAAAAACGATCCTGACCAGTATCTTGATACTTTCATTGAAGAAGTCGTCAGGCTTGAATCACCCGTGCAGGGATTAACGAGGATCGCCAAAAATGATGTGCAAATCGGTGATGTCTTAATCCCTAAGGGGGCGGTGATAGATCTCAGATATGGCGCCGGCAATCGTGATGACCGCCACTTTGAGTGTCCTCACGATATTGATCTCACAAGAAAAAACGCAGCATCCCATCTCGGTTTTAGTACGGGCACCCATTATTGTTTGGGCGCGCCGCTTGCGAGGCGCGAGCTCTATTGGGGCTTTCGCGCGTTTATCGACAAAATCGAGTCTTTTCGCGTCGTGCCCGAAAAGAACAACCTTCGGCATCTACCGAACTATAGCCTTAGAATCCTTAAAGCGCTGCATCTGGAATTCACACCGAAATAACAATTTCCAGCAGCGGCCATTCAACCCACCACTAAAACTACTACGGAGTCTCCCATGACAAAACTCAGCGCACCGGGTCATCCCTTTCAATATGCCTGGCATGTACCTAACCTAGAAAAGGCCATCGATTACTGGACCAGTGTGGTTGGGGTCGGTCCGTTTTTTATCAATGAGGTGGACAGCAGCACCATGGAGGGTTTTCAGTATCACGGCGGTGAAGGTAACTTGAAGATGCGCATCGCCTGGGGACAAGGCAAGGAAGGACAAATTGAACTGATTGAAGTGCAATCCGAAGAACCCAATGTGTACCACGATCTTGTGCCCGCAAATAAGACCGGTTTCCATCACATCGGCATCTGGTCTGACGATTACTTTGCCGACAAGTCGCTACTGATTGAGCAAGGATTCGAGGTTGTGATGGATATGGGTGTCAATACCAACATCTGCTACTTCGACACCTCTGAAAGCAGCGGCTCGATGCTCGAGTTAATCGAACGAGGCGACGGAATAGTTGGCTTATTCGGCATGATCACCCAGGCAGCAGAAGGTTGGGATGGAACCAAGCCCGCCAGAACGATGGCGGAACTGATGGGAGGTTAACTCCCCTCCTTTGTGAGACCTTTGTTAGAGCTTTGTTAGAGCTTTGTTTTAAATGCTGAAAACCTAAATGCTAAAAACTCGATTACTGAAAACTTGATTACTGAAAACTTGATTACTGAAAACAAGGAAACACTATGAGCGCTACCCCTTTTGGCGTCACCTTTGGCAGCCTTGGTGCACTTGGCCCACGCGCCGTGACAGACATCGCTAAAACAGCCCAGGATCAGGGTTACGATTCCTTTTGGACAGTGGAAGCAACAGGCACCGACGCGATGTCTTTACTCGGTGCGGTGTCACAAGCAGCTCCCAAGCTTGCTCTAGGTACCGGCATCATTCCCATACAGCTCAGGACGCCGACCCTAACCGCCATGACCGCCGCAACGCTTCAGGCACTGAACCCCGATGTCGATATATTGCTCGGCGTCGGTGTCTCCGCGCCGGGCATACTGCGCCAGCATGGGGTCAAGGCGACCGACAAGCCTATCGGTCTAATGCGAGAGTATGTTGCCCTCCTCCGGGAGTGCCTCACGGGGGATTCAGTCACGTTCGAAGGTGACTATTTCACAACCAAACGGTTTCGTTTGGGAGTCAGATTGGGTGAACGTAAGCCAAAGATCATCATGGCGGCGCTCAATCCCCAAATGCTCAAGCTTGCGGGTGAGGTGGCCGACGGTGTGCTACTTAATTATCTGCCATCCAGCCACGTTGCGGCCTCTGTAGAGCAGGTTCGTAAGGGCGGCAACGCCAAAATCTACGCTTACGTTCACGCCGCCGTCGGCGACTTCGAGCAAAACGCGAATTATGCGCGCAAAGACCTGTTTAACTACGCAATGGCAGACGGTTACGCGCGCATGTTTACCCAGGCTGGTTTTGGTGATGAAATCACGGAGCTTCGCGCGAAGCAGTCAGAAAAAGATCGCGATGGCGCACTGGCAGCGATCTCAGAACGAATGATTCAGGCCATCGACTTTATCGGCACTGAATCTGAGGTCACCGAGTTTGTTAGAACATACGCAGATGCCGGTATTCAACACCCGGTTATTATGCCATTACCATGGGGTGAAGATCGGCGAGCAACGGCGGTGACCACTATGGTCGCTGCTATTGCCGCTCGATGAGTAAGCCGCCGGCTCCAACCCCGCAATGGGATGCGCGCTACGGCGAAGACGCTTTTTTGTTCGCCACGGAGCCGAATGATTTTCTGAAGTCCCTTAGCGATAGCATTAAGCCTGCGGCCAACATTCTGTGTCTTGCGGACGGGGAAGGCAGAAATGGCGTTTACCTCGCCTCACTCGGTCATCATGTCACCAGCATTGAACAGTCCGTCGCGGGGCTGACCAAGGCACAAGCGTTAGCGGCAAAACACACCGTCAGCATCGAAACCATTCAGGCAGATCTTAGTGGCTATGATCTGGGTGAGCATCAATGGGACTGTCTCGTCTCGATTTTCTTTCATATGCCCCAGCACTAAAGGATATTATTTATCCACGGGCAATCCGTGCGCTTGTACCGAACGGGAAATTTATTCTTGAATCGTATCGCCCTGGGCAGTTGGACATAGGCACACGGGGGCATCCTCTGGCTGAAAACATGCTAACGACACAGGAAATTGAATCCAGATTTAGTGCATTAACCACCCTGCACCTGTCGTCTATAGAGCGAGAAGTCATCGAAGGCACGGCCCACACTGGCCGGGCGGCCGTTGTGCAGTTTGTAGGTCAAAAATTGCAGGTAAAAAAACGGGTCTGAAAAATAGGTCTGAAAACTAAAGCGCAGAAAGCCGAAGAGGACTAAATCCATGACAGGAAAACCGACAAACGCCATCAGCGCACAACCCTGTCAGGGCGGACTGGATGATCAACAAATCAAACAATGGCGTGACCAGGGGTTTGTCTTCGTCAGCCAACTACTGCCGCAAGCATTGATTGCATCAACGTCTCAAAAAGCGGGTGAACAATACCCAAAAGCCAACACTCGTGAAGCTGACCAGTTCGCCGACTTCGGTAGCAACGGTGCCCTCACGTTTCCCTCTCAAGTCTCCGCGTTAAACGAAGTCACGCTTCATCCCAACTTGTTGGGCTCGGTCGCAGCATTGCTGGATGAACCTGTAAACGAACTTCGACTCACGCAATCCGATCTATGGGCTAAGTACGGAAGAGCAACGCACGGGCAAGAAAAATACGGAAGAGAAAATAGGCAAGTTGCTCAGGATAATCAGGATCAGCGCATTCACGTTGACTACCCTAATCACACCCTAGCCCATCCCACACCATGGCATCGACCGGAAGCCGTCGAGATCATTATTTACTTTGATGAGGTTGAGAAAACGGGTGGAAGCACTGCCATTGTTCCTCGAAATGGACAGGGCGACCCGGCCTATCGATGGCCAATCGTTGATTCACCGGGCATCGGCGATCTTCGCTACATCAACGATCGCGCTTCTGCTGAGGCTTACTTTGCTGATGAACGTCCCGAACTCAAAGCGTGGCGCAAAAGTCTCTATGAGAAAGAAAAAGTCGCATGGTTTAAGCCCGGAGACGTCCTGTTTTATCGACACGACACCTGGCACCGAGGCACACCTATGATGCCAGGCAGTAGAAGACTCGTCCAAAACCTGACCTATCGTCGCGCGTCAGCTGAATGGATCAGCACGCTACATATCGGCTGGGCATGGAGCGCCTATAAGGATGATAAGTTTCTCGAACGGCTCATCGCAGGAGCATCGCTAGATCAGAGGGCCATTTTGGGTTTCCCACAACCCGGATCTCACTACTGGTGTGAAGAAACTGTCGCCGCCGTTGGGGCTCGATACGGTATGTTTGGTATGGATATGACGCCCTACCGTTGAGATATTGGTGACAGCTTCTTTCCGACGGTTTCCTTGAGAGCGGGCTTCCTTGCAAAGGAGTTCTCGCAAACTGGCCTACTGCACTGGGCTGCCGGGTGTCGGCAGGACCGTAGTGCTCATTTCATTTGGCTCAAGCCCTAGGGTGATCAGCACTTTCGACATCCCCATAAACAATCCTACACCTAACGCTAGCTCAAGAATCTCTGCTTCACTGAATTGCTGACGCAAACGCTGTTTTTGCTCGTCGGTCATTCGGCCTGGGAGGCCAATCAAATCGTCGGTCAATTGCAGTGCTGCAACAGACTTTTCATCGAGCGTGTTTTCAAAGCCGTCTTCAATCAAAGCGACCTTATCTTCGTCGAGACCCGCTACACGAGCGGCGTCAAATCGTACGTTTTTTCAGAACCCGCAATCCGTAATACGCGCGTTTCGAATTCGGGTCATCTCCTTGATTTCCTGACTCACAATGCCCTGTTGCCAGAACGACGCGTAAAGTTCGCCGAATCGGCTTAGAACGTCGGGCGTATGCATCATGACAGATCCAAATTCCGCAGGTGCGCCGGGTATTGCAGAATCAACTCTGGGGTTAGTCGACATGTCAGATCTCCGTTGATGTAAACGTCAAATCAAGACGACAGGAGACATCAAAAAACGCGAGCGCGGTGAGCAGCGAAACACTGCCATCACTGCCAAAGTGCCCTTTTATTCTTTCAACGTCGTCATCGTCTAAATCGTGGTGCTGATAGGGAATTTTCTCGGCTGCCGCAAGCGCCAATTGCTCACCCTTATCAAACTCGGACATGGCTTGTCGATTCAATGCATCAGCTTCTTTCACACTGATGTTTTGAACGGCTAGGCCATGAATCTGTCGGATACGTTGGTAGCACAACAAAAGGACACGTTGCGGGATACTGCCGGAATTCAAAATGGCATCGAGGAGTGCTCGATACTTCGTATTCAAATTAACGGTATTCAGATCACTGGCTGCACTTGACCCATCTTTAGGTTGCTGCGCTAGCAACAACCCGAAAGGACCGCTAGTGAGATCAGTGCTTTGCATGCCTAAAAGCCTTTCAATGTGGCGTAGCGATCCCGATGGAACGCCTGATTACCAAAAGATGCCTCGAGTACGCGAGCACGTTTCAGGTAAAAACCGGCATCGAACTCATCCGTCATGCCAATACCGCCGTGAATCTGAATGAGCTGGTTTGACATCTCATGCAGGAAGGCACCGACTTTGGCCTTGGCGAGCGAGCTCATGACAGCAGAGTTTTCGGCGTCATCATCTATCGCCTGAAGCGCACCTTCGGCACAAGACCGGGAAAGCTCCATCTTGCCGAAGAGATCCGCTGCTCGATGACCTAAAGCCTGGAATGAACCAATGACCTGACCAAACTGCTCCCGAGTCTTCAGATATTCCAGCGTCATATCAAAGGCCTGCGCGGCTGTCCCGAGCATTTCAGCACAAAGACCTGCCCGAGCGCGATCAAGAATAATATTCAGTGCCGGTGCGCCCATATTAACACTGCCGAGCACCTGATCTTTACCTAACGCAACACCATCAAAATGAACGTTCGCATATCCACGACAATCCATGGTTTGAAGTGCTTCGCGAGAAATACCGTCTGAATCAGCTGGAACCAAAAACAGCGTGACGCCAGCGTCAGTGCGTGCAGAAACCACATAATCAGTAGCAGCCAGACCTTCATGAACAAATGTCTTGTTGCCTTCAAGGATAAAACCATTCCCGGAGGCTTCAGCGGTTGTTTCAACCTGGCCAGGATCGTGACGTGGACCTTCGTCCACTGCCAACGTCAAGATGGCACTACCGTCGATAACCTTGGGTAATACAGCCTGCTTTTGATCTTCAGAGCCCGCAACTAATATGGCTGATGCGCCGACAAAAGCCGAAGCGAATAGGGGCGATGCCGTGAGCTGGCGACCGACTTCTTCAAGCACAACGCCGAAGGTGAGATAACCAAGCCCAGAACCACCATACTGTTCAGGGACAAGGATACCCGTCCAGCCCATATCGACCATCGCCTGCCATGTGTCGGGTTGAAACCGGGTTTCAACACCACTGTTTCGCATCTCTCGAAATTTCGAGACGGGTGCTTTCTCTGTGACCCAGGATTTCGCCTGATCACGTATCATTGATTGTTCTTCTGTTAACGCGGCCATGCCCTATCCCTTTTGCGTGTTCTCGGGCAAACCGAGAATGTTTTTGGAAATGATGTTGTTCTGAACTTCATAGGAACCGCCATAAATGGAGATAGCCTTGCCCCAAAGCCAGTCACGCACAGTTTCTTTCTCATCAGCAGTGTAATGATCGCCGTCCCAGCCGAGGCCTTGGCTACCCATCATCTCAAGCGTGAGTTCTGCTTTGTCCTGAGCAAGTTTAGTCGCGGAGTTTTTCAGTATGGATGCTGCAGCACTGACCTCAACTTTACCCCTGGCTTCAGCCGTAATTCGATTCACAGTTAAGCTATGGGCATCAGAATCCATCATATGATTCACCAGGCGCTGGCGCAGATCTCCGTCGCTCAACGCACCGGTTTCATCGGTTCCGACATAGCCCTTCGCGATATCAGCGATGGTTGGTTTGGAACCACCTGCACCGGGTGCACGAGCTTGCGTTTGGCTCTGGCGTTCGTGTTGCAGCAGTCGTTTTACGACGCTCCAGCCTTCATTGAGCGGCCCCAGAAGGTCGCTCTTTTCAGCGCGCGCATCATCGAGAAACGTTTCACAAAAAGGTGATATGCCAGAGATCAATTGAATCGGCTTTGTCGTAACACCTTCTTGATCCATAGGCAGCATCACAAAACTAATGCCATTTCGCTTTTTGGCATCCGGGTCCGTTCGCACAAGCGCGCCGCACCACTGCGAAATGTCCGCACCGGAGGTCCAGGTCTTTTGGCCATTAATCTTGAATGTGTCTCCGTCATCTTCGGCGCGCGCACGAAGGGATGCGAGATCAGATCCCGCACCTGGCTCTGACAAACCAAGGCACCATTTAATTTCTCCGCTGGCCATGCCGCGAAGATGCTTCTCTTTCTGCGCATCGGTGCCATATTCCAGCACCGTTGGGCCCACCATGGTGACACCCATGCCAGCGAGCATTGGGATCGGATTAAAAGCGCTTTGTTTACCCATTTCCTGGCCAACGACCTTCGCTTCAGCGTGGCTTAAACCAGCGCCTCCGTATTCTTTTGGCCAGGTCGGTGCCCCCCAGCCTTTGTCCGCAAGACGTGAACGCCAGAGCTCAAAATCAGCTTTGGTTGATTGATCCGCGTCTCCTTCAAGACCCATTGCAGAGCCTGCGATCGAGCCAGGGAAATTTTCTGCAATCCAGGATTTCGTTTCTTTCCGAAATTGATCCAGTTCTGTTGCTGTCATTATTAGTATCCTGTAAGAGCTTGCCTTAAGAGGCCTTCGCCATATTAATAATTTTGAGTTGAGTAAATTCTTCCAGCCCTTCTTCACCTAATTCAGTTCCAAGACCCGACTGTTTCGCTCCACCAAAGGGGATGCCAGGATCGAGTTCTGCGTGCTTGTTAATCCAAATGGTGCCCGCATCCATCTTCTCAGCCACGGCGTAAGCCTTATCCAAATCGTTGGACCAGACAGAACCACCTAAACCCCAGGGGGACGCGTTCGCCCGAGCAACCGCTTCGTCATTATCTGAAAATTTCATCACAGGCAAGACGGGTCCGAACTGCTCTTCGTCAACCAGTCGAGAACCCTCGCTGATGTCACGAACAATCGTCGGCCTGATAAAGAAACCGGGCTCGTCCGGTACGTCGCCACCAGCAATCACCTTGCCGTCTCGCTTGGCTTCTTCGATGAGTTCTTTGACCTTATCGTACTGCATCTTATTATTGAGGGGCCCTAGTTTTGTACCCTGCTCAAGTCCATTCCCCATCACGGTCTCGTTTGCAATCGTGGCAAGTTCATCACACATCTCGTCGTAAATGCTCTCATGAACATACAAACGCTTCATCGCAATACAAACCTGGCCATTGTTCTGGAACGCACTGTCAAACAGTTTGGGCGCTGCAACTTTTGGATCAATGTCGTCAAGCACAATGCCCGCGTCGTTCCCACCGAGCTCAAGAGTAATGCGCTTCAGCAGTCCAGCGGCGCCCGCCATGACTTTCGCGCCGGTCGCTGTCGATCCCGTAAACGAAATCTTTCTCACATCCGGGTGAGCGGTAAGCGCAGCACCAAGATCATTTAAATCCGTAATAAAGTTAACGACACCGGCTGGGACCACGTCCTTAATCAACTCGCCAATGCGTAGCGTACTCAGCGGAGTTGTTGGTGCAGGCTTGATTACAATTGTATTCCCAGCAATTAGCGCGGCGGGCAATTTAAAGGACATCAATATGAGGGGGAAATTCCAGGGTACAATCGCACCCACGACACCCAGCGGCAGACGGTGTGCTTCTACCCTGCGGCCATCAGTGTCGTCGATCACTTTGACCGGCAAATCAAGTGTCGTGAAGTACCGGCAAAATGCAGCCATACCGTAGACTTCTCCGGTTGCATCACCCAAAGGCTTGCCTTGTTCTTCCGTCAATAATTGCGCTAATTCCACAGCATTGGCTTGAATGACGTCAGCAATCGCAAGGACTACTTTCTTTCGCTCATCGATGTGCGTCGCACTCCAAGCAGGAAAGGCAGCCTTGGCCGCGGCAACCGCGTCGTTTAATTGTGCCTCAGATGCGCGAGGGCAATCTGCAATGGTTTGTTCCGTTGCGGGATTGATGACGGCCATTGAGCTGTCACCAGCCACAAGCTCACCGTTGATGAGAAGGTTAAATTCAGACATTGAAAACTTCCTGACGTTGTAAAAAGTGTGTTTCGGTTACATTTCTATCATGGAGACTAGAGTTCGTGTTTAAAACTGATAATTACCACCCGTAATTAATACTGGTGTTCAGCATCAATGTTTAGAACCGGCGAATAAATTTTTTAGACCACTAATGATAGAAAAATAGGCCCTTAGACGCCATGTGACAATTCATCGCCATTTAGGAATATATTCGACAATAACAGCTGCGCCGCACCAGAGGGAAGACAAGCCAATTCGGACCCAGAGTCAATCTGGAATCAGAACCGCCTTGATACACTTGCCCGCATGCTGCTCGGCTATCGCTTCATTGATCTGGCTCATGGGATACGTTTTGATCATTTTGTCGAACGGTAGCCTGCCTTCTCGATGATACGCCAGCATCTGGGGGATAAACGTTTTAGGGTCACTATCTCCCTCAACAATACCCTTGACCGTATGGCCGAAGCTCATTGCCTGGAGCATTTTTCCCGGCAGCGACGCATCGGGTGGCGCGATACCCACGACACCCAAAGTTCCTTTAGAACCTAGACAATCCATGATCCCCTCAAGCACATCGGGGATACCCGTGGTGTCGAAAGCAAAATCGATACCCAACGGCACAATTTCTCGGACTGCGACCGAAAGTGATTCAATATTCGACGGGTCCAACGTGTGCGTGGCACCCCATTGAAGGGCAAATTCTCTTCGGGCAGCATGGGGCTCCAGCAGAATGATTTTGCTGCATCCTTGGATTTTCGCGCCCATCACCGCAGACAACCCAACGGGGCCTCCTCCGGTAATCAGTATCGTAGACCCCGCCGGCGCTGCGAGAGAATTAATCACGCCGCCCAAACCAGTCTGAATACCGCAGCCAAGAGGGCCGACCAATTCAAGCGGGACGTCGTCCGGTACTTTGACCACGTTGCGCTCGTAGGTCAAAGCATGTGTCGCAAATGAAGACTGTCCGAAAAAGTTGCAACTGATCTCACCTGCTTCGTCACGAAGGGACGTGGTGCCGTCCGTTCTGCGCCCGGTGTAATTGAGCATGGGCATCGTACGACAGTAGGGCGCATCGCCGCTGGCACATCGATCACAGGCACCGCAGGAACGAAAAGAGATCGCAACGCGATCACCGACCACCACCTCTTTAACGTCAGCGCCTATCGCTTCGACGGTCCCTGAACCTTCGTGGCCCAACACAGCAGGTAACTGAATGGCACCTGATGCCATCACCAGATCCGTGTGGCAGATGCCAACGCCCGCAATTTTAACGAGAATTTCGTCAGCCCTTGGTTCATCGAGTTCAACGTCGTCGAGCACAAATCCTTGATTGTCGGGACGCTTGACTGCTGCAGTGATTTTCATCGCGAATGATTCCTTTATTTGTCCAGGGAGCTCTGATTGTATGAATATTGTTGTGGGGACGCCCAGTCCAGGACGTGCGGTCCGGCGTTACGGCTGGGGCGCACGTGTTTTTTGTGCGGCCCGAACGCCGTAATAACCTGCGCAGCCCGACGCAAATACACTTTAATCGGAGGTTCCCCAAGTGCAAACTTCTTAATCTGAAGATTCTTTCATCAAACTGTCCGGATTTGAGCTGTCTCGTTATTGAAAGGCTCTAAATAGGCAGTCTCTATTCAAGCCACCCGTACTCAATTTTGCGCTAGGCAAACTGAGGCAGACAGCTTGCACTCACAGCTTTCTGAAGCTTGGGTGCCATACTAATCGCCTTTCGCGCATCAAGATCAATGCAGATCCCAAGCGAGTCGCTCACACCCAACAACAGTCCGCTCGATTTCACGAACATCCAACGCCGTGTATGGCGCCATTTATCGGAACAGGCAATGTCCGCACTCAACGCAACAATACGGTCGCCATCTACGGGTTTGTGCCAAATCACGGAACGTGTTTCCAGCATGGCAAAGGAATACCGCCGCCCTTCGTCATCTTTTAGAATCGGAGGCCCTGTCATTATCTCTTCGTTATCTGCCAGAGGATCAGGCCGAAACAGAACTGACATTAGGTCAAATTCTTCTCGTAGCCGCCCGTGTGCGTCACAATCGTCCGTGACCACCGAATTTTCGCGCCGGCCCGTCATCATGCCAATGTCAGGATCCTCAATCAGGTGAGGCTCGATATCTTCTATCGAAACCTGTTTGGGCCATGTCAGTGACAATGAACGTGGCATGCCGTGCCCAGGAATCGCGACATGACTTTGCACCGCATCAGCAAACGCAGTGAGCGGCACGATTTGCTGCTCGGCTTCATCGACAATACTGCTCGTCACAATAAAAGTGGCAGCAATTTCGTTCTTCTCGGTATTTCTAATCTCGAAATAAGCCTGGATTTCCTGAGCAGAGTCGATCGACTCGCTCTGGATAAATCCGCCAAAAGTATCCAGGGGCGCGTCGGTAAATTGCTCGCGATGAAAGCGGGTATAGGTGTCAACTCGACGAATCACCTGCCCGGGACCGGGCTCTATCCCGCGTGAAGCGAGCAGCTTACGGTTGGCGATATCAACCCGGGCGATGTAGTAGCGGACATTCATATGTCCCAGAGAGTCTATTTCATCTGCCTGAACGTAGGAATCGTGCAGGAGTGTGGGTTCGCTCATAAGTCGCTCGTCAGCAAGAACTGCTCTCATTGAATAAGCCGCGGATTCTAGAGCAAAAAATCGGGATTGAGTTGCCCGTTCAGCGCCATCATTTGTCTTTATGACGCTAGATTGTGACGAGACCACCGCCCGAGCGCACTTTGTCCTGCCTCCGAAACACCCGTACAATGACCGCCTTTATACCCCTACCCAACTAAGAGGAACTTTCCATGGCAGACGCTTACATCATTGATGCCGCCCGGACACCACGAGGTGTTGGTAAAGCTGGCAAAGGCGCACTCACCGAATTCCATCCCGGCCGACTGCTCGCACAAGTGTTTGAGCAAATTGGACAGCGTAACGACCTGAACACTGAAGAAATAGACGATGTCGTTGTCGCCTGTTCTTCCCAGATAGGGAAGCAGGGCTCTTGCGTCGGCAGAATGGCCGCACTTGATGCAGGTTGGAGCGATAAGGCCTGTGGCATGACACTGGACCGATTCTGTGGTTCAGGCATCACGTCGGTCAATATTGCTGCCGCTAATATTATGAGCGGTATGGACGATTTGTGCGTTGCCGGCGGCGTTGAAATGATGTCTTACACGCCTACTGTTCCTCGCGCAGACAAAAATCGTACCGTGGATGGCGGCAACCTTCACCTGCGCAACCTTCACCCACAGCCCCACCAGGGAATTTGTGCCGACATGATCGCCACACTGGAAGGTTTCACTCGGGACGACGTTGACGCACTGGCAGTTGAAAGCCAACGCAGAGCACAAATTGCGATTGAAGGCGGCCATTTCGACAAGAGCCTGATCGCAGTAAGAAACGAAGACGGTAGCATTGCACTGGATCGTGAAGAATTTCCACGCCCTGGCACCTCAATGGAATCACTGGCAAAACTGGACACGGTTTTTGACAAATTCATGGGTGTTGCCATCGACGAGTCGGGCGAGACTTTCGACCAACTGGTTAAAAGAAAGTACCCTGACATGAAAATCAATCACGTACACCATGCGGGTAACTCCTCAGGCGTCGTGGATGGCGCTGCAGCATTGATCATGGCCAGTAAGGCCTATGCAGATCGCGTGGGCTGGAAACCTCGCGCTCGTGTACGATCCATGGCGACGGTTGGCGGCAGCCCAACATTGATGCTCAACGAACCCGTTCCTGCGGCTCTAAAAGCGCTGGCGCGTGCTGGCATGACCACCAGCGACATCGATCTATTCGAAGTCAATGAAGCGTTCAGTGTGGTTGCGGCGAAGTTCATCCGTGATCTGGAACTGGACCCCGAAAAAGTCAACGTAAACGGCGGCGCAATGGCACTGGGTCATCCCATTGGTGCAACTGGCTCAATTTTGATTGGCACTGTCCTTGACGAATTGGAACGACGTGACTTAAACACTGCTCTCATAACAATGTGTACGGGTGGCGGCATGGCACCGGCGATTATTATCGAAAGAGTCTAATCGCCAAGACCTACCCAAAAGGCCATCCTCCGAGATGGCCTTTTTCTTTTTAGCCCAAAAATCACACCACGCCTCAGAACCACTATGCAATGACAGTTGAATACGATCAATCGAAACGGACCCTGCTGACATCCCTCGTCATTATGGGCATGGGCTTTTCCGTTCTTTTCCCGGTACTAGCACCGCTTGGCCGAGAGTTGGGACTTTCTGATTTTCAGATCACCGCAATCATCTCAATCTCATCACTCACGGTCTTTCTCTCAACCCCATACTGGGGACGAATCAGTGATCGATTCGGCCGCAAGCGCATCATGATGGTGGGCATTTTCGGTTTCGCCGGGGGCACGCTATTATTCAACTCCGTTTTGGAACTGGGCTTGCGAGGTTACCTGGTAGGCATCCCTCTCTTTCTGACCCTGATTATTGCCCGAATGGCCCACGCGGCAATCATGTCCGCCGGAATGCCCGCTGCAACAGCCTACATGGCAGACATCACTGATTTGGCGGGCAGAACCAAAGGTATGGGGGCATCGGGCGCTGCCAATAATATCGGTGCAATGCTGGGACCTGTCTTAAGCGGGCTCGCGGTCATATCACTACTCGCCCCGCTTTGGGTTATCGCCATTCTGGCATTTTTGAACGGCCTGTTTGTTTGGCGGTTTTTGCCGGATTCACCCCACAAGCCAACGAAAGTAAGACCTAAAACCCGGTTGAAATACACCGACCCAAGAATCCTGCCTTTTGTCATTGTCGGCGTATGCATGTTTACGGGGTTTGCGCTTGTGCAGCAGACCATGGGGTTTCGTTTTCAGGACGCGCTCAACCTTAGCGCGGGTGAAACAGCGCAGACCTTTGGCATTGCGATGATGTTTTCCGCCGGCGCATCTCTTTTCGCCCAGACGTGCATCGTACAACGCCTCAATGTAAGGCCTTTCACACTCCTGAAACTAGCGATGCCCCTGCTCATTATCGCGTTTACCATGATGGCCATCGTGGATACTCAACTATTGCTCACCGTGGCGATGAGCATTCTCGGCTTCGGGATGGGGCTTGCCGGACCTGGTTTTATGTCAGGTGCTTCAATGGCCGTCGCACCGGAAGAGCAGGGTTCAGTTGCTGGCGTGGCAGGATCCTGCGGACCACTTGGCTTCACAATTGGACCGTTTCTGGGTGGATTAATGTATCAATATCAACCCACGCTGCCCTACGCGTTCGCAGCAGGCATGTACGTCATTCTATTTATCTCGATGCACTGGCTGGGTAAAAGAGTCAAGGTTCACGGGAACTGACTCTTCGGCTGGCTCTTCGGTAGAGTTTTAAGTCGTAAGCCCCAACTTTTGCGCACCAATATCAGCCGCTTGAGTCATGATTTGACGATTGCCTCGATTCCAGAATAACTTCAGAGTCACCGCTGAGATAAGCCACTCACCGCCGCGTCTGACCAACTGGTCGGTGTAATAACCCCCCAGTGCGAAATCTACATTCCCCTGATCACTCATTAAAAAATGCTCTGCCTTCATGTACATCTTCAGGGTTGCACGATCACCGTCTACTTCAACTCGGGGATTACTCATGACATGCTGAGTTGCGTCCAATCCCGTGAACAATACTTTGCAACCGGCCACCCAGTCGTCAGCCTTCATTACGGATCGTGGCTGGCCGCTGTAATCCTCGAAATCCATGGTAACTTCGTCCGTGAAAATTGAACGAAGCAACGCAAAATCTCGGGTATCAATGCCCAGGGCATAATCGTATCGACGATTGACTATTTCGTTGTAGTCACTAAATTCCATCTTTCTTAAGTCCTTTCGTTAGCTTTCGCGCCCGTCCTGATACTGATCAGCTCTATCCGAACACCCGTCTCAATTTGTTTGCTGCTCAAGGAAAGGTTCCAGTGCGGCCAGAAAGCCCGCGGTATTTTGCGAGGCGACGTTATGACCACAGTCCGGCACAACTATGAGCTGCCCATGGGGTAGCGCATCACAGAAGCGCGCCGCCGCGTCGGGCTCAAGAATGTTTGATTCTTCCCCGCGAATGATCAGCGTTGGGAGCATCAATCCGCTAAAATCTTCGAGCGTAAAAGCCGGTCTAGATTGACCAAACCGCCGACGATCCGCTTTACTGACGTACTTACCGTCGGCGCGTCGGATCAGGTTGTATTTCAACGTTCGCTCGATGTGTTCACGCGTTCTGAACTGATCGTACTCAGCAACGCGATCCAGAAAGGTTTCCATATCGTCGAACTCAATATTCCGACCCACAAAATCGTGAATCATCTTGCGCCCCTCTTCTCCGACTTCCGGGCCCACATCAACGACGACCATACACTTCAACAAGTCAGGGCGTCTAAGCGCTGTCGTGAGGCTGACCATGCCGCCCATGGAGTGCCCCACCAGTATCGGGGCTTCGGGACCAAGTATTTCAACGAAAGCTTCGGCGTCGAGTGACATTTCGCCAATCCCGTAATCCGCGCCTCTATTCCATTCGGAATCACCATGGCCTCGCTGATCCAGCGCCACCACATGATAATTCCTGGAAAGATGGAGGCTCACGAGGTCCCAGCTATGTGCACTCTGGTTGCCACCATGAAGCAGCACAATGGTTTGCTTGGACACATCACCCCAACTCAGAAAGTGAAAACGCTGATGGCGCACAACGGTATTACAAGACTCGTAACGGACCGGCATCTCGAACTTTATGCCTAGATCTTTTGCGCTTTCGCACAGACTCACAAACTCGTCACTTTGAGAGAGATCGAGTGGCTGGGTACCTGCGCTAAACCGGCTCAAGTACATCGCTTTTTGGTTGGATGAATCTGTCATTATTTTTGCGCCTTAACGGGGGCCTGATCTTATCTTTTTTTACTCCACCGATGCCAATCTAGCGAGCCGCCAGGGCAACGTTTGTGGATTCAACAAGTACCTCAATCTGCGAAATGTCTCCATCTCGAACGACCGATGCCGGCGTTAACCAAGAACCCGAGACTGCCGCAACATTGGGCAAATCCAGATACTCAATCAATTGATCTAATGTGATGCCGCCCGCGGGGTAAAATATCACATTAGGGAAAGGCGCACCGATGGCCCGCAGGTAATCAACACCGCCAAGCTGGGCTGCAGGAAACAATTTCATTTCTGTAAAACCCATCGTTACGAGCGTGGCAACGTCAAATGGTGTCGCGCCCCCCGGCAGGAACAAATCGCCGCGGCGCTTTGCCGATTCGGCAAGCTCTCCTGTGGTTCCCAGGCTCACGAAAAATTTTGCGCCCGCAGATCGCGCGTTTGTGAGGTCTAATTCTGATAGAACTGTTCCAGCACCCACCGTAATATCCGTCACACGAGCCGAAACCGCTTCAATACATGTAAGAGCTCGCGCTGTTCGCAGTATAATTTCAACGCTGGTGATAACAGCTTCTGCCAACACACCGCATATCGCCAAAGCGCGGCACGGGTCACTGACCATGAGCACAGGCAAAACCGGGCAATCCTTCCGCAGGGACTGAAAACTAATGGTAATGCCTTTGATTTCATTAAATTTTGAATCCCTACGACAGCAGGCGCGTAGCAAATCCGCGAAAACCTCGCGGGTTGTCGCAGACAGCGATCATATCAGGCCCCACGCGAGTCTTGAGTGATCGCTGACAAGGCGCGCACGATCTATAGAATCAGGCCTGGTCGCCGGATTAAGCGCGTCACGCGACCCTGCGGCAATGCCACACGCCTATGTAACTGAATACGTTGCGCAAAACAGTCAGTTGTGATTTTATCGTCTTTCACAATTTTTTATGAACACTATTGAGGGAGCAGAATGATCACTCGCGACAAGTTCTACATTAACGGCCAGTGGGTCACACCTAAAGGGACCGACAAGTTACAAGTCATCGACCCTTCTACTGAAGAAATTTGCGGCGAAGTCCCTAGCGGCAACAATGATGATATTAATGATGCCGTGGCCGCAGCCAAGACAGCATTCCAAACATGGGGCCAAAGTTCCGCTGCTGAACGCTCCGATTTGATCAAAAAACTCTCCGAAAAAGTGACTGCGAACATGCAGAAGATCGGTGAACTTTGTGCATTGGAACTGGGCACACCACTACAAACCAGTATTGCCGTTCACGGTGGCATGGCTGTCGGCGTGGTTAGCTCTTACGTTGACGTACCTTTCGAGATGGAAAAAGAAGAACAGATCGCCAACTCGATTGTTATTAAGGAGCCCATCGGCGTGTGTGCATTCATCACGCCGTGGAACTTCCCGCTTCACCAGATCACTGCCAAAGTGATGCCAGCCCTAGCAGCCGGTTGCACCATGGTGTTGAAACCCAGTTCTGATACACCACTCACCGCCTACTTTTTTGCCGAACTGATTGACGAGTGCGGCTTTCCACCCGGTGTATTCAACCTGATTACAGGCCCAGGTCGAACCGTGGGTGAAACCATGTGCACGCATCCTGACGTTGACATGATATCTCTCACCGGTTCTACAGAAGCCGGTCAGCGGGTCGGCCAACTTGGTGCTCAAACAGTGAAGCGCGTCAGTCTTGAACTGGGCGGAAAGTCTGCCTCAGTTGTGCTTGATGATGCTGACGTTGCCAAGGCTGCCGGTGCTGCTGCCGGCGGAATTTGCCTGAACAGCGGTCAGGTTTGTGCCGCGCTATCAAGACTTATCGTGCCACGTGCCAAGCAGGCCGAAGCGGTTGCAACGGCTAAAGCTGTTGCTGAGTCAGTTAAAGTCGGCGGTGCTTTCGAAGAAGGTGTTGCTATGGGTCCGGTTGCGTCCAAATCGCAGCTAGTCACGGTGACTGACTACATCCAGAAAGGTATCGACGAAGGTGCAACACTGGTCACTGGCGGAACAACACCTCCAGAAGGTCGTAACACGGGTTACTTCGTACAACCCACCATCTTCTCTGACGTACGCAATGATATGACGATTGCACAGGAAGAAATCTTCGGACCCGTGCTTTGTATTATTCCTTACGACACAGAAGAAGAAGCCATCGCGATTGCCAATGACAGCATCTTCGGTCTATCCGGCGCTGTCTGGTCAGGTGATCCTGAGCGCGCCAAGCGGGTTGCCAAGCAGATCCGAACTGGCCAGGTGTCAGTCAATGGCGGCGGCTTCAACGTCAACGCACCATTCGGTGGTTACAAGCAGTCCGGTAATGGACGCGAACTGGGACCTCACGGTCTCACCGAGTTCACTGAACTCAAGTCACTGCAGATGTAGTTGAGGCATATACAGTTGCGGAAGCTGCAATTGCACTAGCGGTAATTGCTTAAACTGTTATTGATGTACTATAGAAACGGCACTGGGGGCGATTTGCTCTCGGTGCTTTTTTTTGCGTGCCGATTTGCCCGTTACCGTGTCACCCTTTTTCCTTTTTTACGTTCCGCCGACGAATCACATCGATGTATAACGTCGCGGATCTGAAAAAACATTCTCTTTCGATTCAACGAGATCTGAAAAATGAAACATCAACCTTTATCCGGCATTACCGTTCTCGATTTCGGTCAGGTCTACAACGGACCTTACTGCGGGTTTTTATTGGCTCAGGCCGGGGCAAGGGTCATTAAAATTGAATCGTTGATCGGCGAAACACTCAGGGCACGTGGTGGTAAGACATCATCGAGCTATCCGTTTTCTAATCTGAACGCCAACAAGGATTGCATGACGCTGAATCTAAAGTCAGCGCGTGGTCAATCGATCGTGAAACAACTCGTACCCAGTGTTGACGTTGTGCTTCAAAATTTTGCGCCGGGAACGCTTGAAAAATTTGGTCTAGGTGACGAGGACTTACGCGCCATCAATCCAGCACTGATTTACGCAAAAGGCACGGGCTACGGCTCATTAGGCGGCCCATATATGGACTACCTCGGCATGGATATCACATTGCAGGCTATGTCGGGCGCAATGGCAGTAACCGGAGAGGAAGGTGGACCACCCCTTAAGACACCCGCGGCCTACACTGATTTTTTGGCGGGCGTGCATCTTTACAGCGGCATCGTCACGGCACTTTTTGCGAGAACCCAGAGCGGTGAAGGCGCAACCGTTGATATCTCCATGCAGGATTGCGTCTTCCCTACCCTGTCAACCGCCATCGGTGCCTACTATAGCGAAGGCATAGAGCTGCCACGTGCTGGCAGCAGGCACCCGTCGAAAGCCCTTGCCCCCTATAACGTCTATGAAGCTAAAGACGGCCACGTCGCCATCATCTGCATTCGTGAAGGTCATTGGCGGAAGGTGTGCGATGCAATGGGGCGAGCCGAACTCAAAGACGATGAGCGATTCGCCGATGTGAAATCCAGGAGCACTAATATTGATCTCGTCGATGATATTGTGAACAACTGGACCAGAACATTAAGCCGGGAAGAAATTTTCCGTGTTGCACAAGATCACGGCGTGATTTCTGCGCCGGTACAGACCATCAAAGAATCAGTTAACGATGTTCACATGCACGCTCGCGGATCACTGACCCGCAGACAACATCCTGATATCGGTGAGATATCCCAGTTCCAGACACCGATTCGTTTCAAGGATATCGATCCGCCTGATCTCAACGACGTACACGGGTTAAGTGAGGATACAGATCGCGTGCTGCAGGAATTCCTGAACCTTGATGAGGCGACTATTGCACAGCTACGCAATGACGGCGTCATAGCTTAAAAAACCATAGCTTAGAAAATCATACCTTAGAACCGCGAGACGTCACGTCGTCGGGATTTTTGCATAGGCGTGGGTCGGGAAGACTGATCTTGTGGTCGCCATCTCAAGGAGATCTGAGACACTGGTGTAGTCTTTAAGCTCGGTCAATTGCCTTTGCGTTGCGCCCATCATGCCAAACTCGCCCTCTGCATTAAGCCTGAGCGCATCGACAGGTGAAATCCAAAGACTATCGACGGTCTCTAACCCATCGTGCAGGCCCTGCTGTTCTGACGGCGCGGAGGTAATAAAAAAATGTGTATCAAAGCGACGCGGTCGACCTGGCGGCGTAATCAAACGATTGTAAAAATGAATACGGTCAAATGCGAGCTCAAGGTTTTCGAGTTCACACAACTCAACCATTGTCATTTCACCGTCAAATACTCGCTGCCGATGTGCTCCGAAACGCGCTTCATTACTCTCGTCGAATTGGATCAGATCACCCTTTTTATCGTAAGCGAGCAACAATCCACTCTCCTCAAACGTCTCCCTTATTCCGGCCAACCAGAAGTGCTGCCACTGATCACCCACCGCAGCCGTTTGGCCCAGTTGATCCTCGGTCGGTCCGCGGCTTAAGCTGGCTACCTTCTCATGACCATCACCGGAATCTACTTTCCCGCCGGGGAACACATACATTCCGCCCGCGAACACCGCGTGATTGGTACGCTTCAGCATCAAAACCTCATACTGTGCCGCCCCATCTCTTGCGATGATCACCGTGGCGGCCATCCGAATAGGTTGCTCTGCCTTCTCACTCATAGGGTCAATCATCAGGGCTGAACATCCACGCTAGAGTAGTAGCGATGTGCCGACGGGAATATCGGGGCGCGCTTTTCACGCAACGCCTGAGCGCCCTCCACAACATCGGGCTCCATAAAGCCCTGCATTTCCATGCGGAGCGAGTTTTCAAAAATAGGCGCGGCTTGCCTCATCCAACCATTGAGTGTTTGTTTTGTACCACGAATCGCGCCCTGACTGCCCTTA
>JBLIIB010000021.1:0-23507 GCA_047634795.1 Candidatus Azotimanducaceae bacterium
GCACATCGCAATCAAACCATACTCACCGCCGGAGCGTATCAATTCGTGCACAGCCTTGGTGGTTAGAAAGCAACCCGTAGCACCCAAAGGATGACCCAGCGCAATAGCGCCGCCGTTGGGGTTAACCTTGTCCATATCAGCACCCACCGTCTTGGCCCAACCCAGTACAACAGACGCAAACGCTTCATTCACTTCGAACACGTCCATGTCCGTAATCTTGAGGCCGGTCTTTTCGAGCATTTTTTCTGTTGCTGGAATTGGACCTTCGAGCATCAGTACAGGATCACACCCCACCAACTGCGCGTCAACGATCCGCGCCAGCGGTTTAACGCCCAAGGCCGCTGCTTTGGAAGCCGTCATTAACAGCACTGCGGAAGCACCGTCTGCGATCTGGGATGACGTGCCTGCGGTATGAACGCCGTCTTCTCTTGCAACAGGTTTCAATGCCGCGAGCTTTTCCAGGCTGGTTTCACGAAGTATTTCATCTTTGTTAAACACAAAAGACTCATCGGTACGCTTGCCTGCATCGTCGAACACTGGAACTTCCAGCGGGATAATTTGAGAATCAAAGTGACCGTTATCTACAGCAATCCTTGCACGCTCTTGTGACTGAAGTCCGAAAGCATCTGTGTCCTGGCGTGTAATCTGATATTTCTCAGCCATGCGCTCGGCGCCTTCAAACTGGCTGGTGAATTCATACTGTTCGAAGTAGGAGCGTGAAACAGGCTTACCCATTTCTGGTTTGAGGCCAACCGAATCAGCGCCGATCGACAGTCTCGACATGTTTTCTACGCCACACGCAAAAACACAGTCTGCCATTCCGGACCGAAGTTGGCTGGTCGCAAGATGTATAGCTTCCTGAGACGATCCACACTGAGAGTCAATAGTTATACAAGGCGTGGTTTGCGCGCCGCCATGGGACAACCAGGCGGTTCTCGCCACGTTCATGCCCTGCGCGCCGAGTTTGTTGATACACCCGCTGATCACCTGATCCACTTCTTCAGACGCGACACCGCTTCTCTCAAGCATCTTCATCATTATGGGACCGAGTGTGTCCGTCGGATGCACGAGCCCCAAAGAGCCGTTCTTCCGTCCTACTGCCGATCGCGCGGCGTCAACAATAACTACATCTTCCATTGTCATTCCTATTGGTTAAGAGGCAAAAAACGCGGTTATTGTGCCACATCCTGCTTATTCAACACATCAGCTGAAATAAACAATAAGCTTGAGGGCAACTACGGACTCCCGCACAAATCCCGTAGACTAACACTATGAAGACTCTGATTATCTGCACCAACCGGCGACCATTCACCACACAACCGAGTTGTGCAAACCGGGGGAGTGAAGCACTCGCCGATTGGCTTGAAGGGGAAATTAGAGATCGACAACTCAAAGCCCGTGTTGAGCGTTCTGTGTGTCTTGGACACTGTCCCGTTGGCCCTAACCTGCGCATACTCGGCGCGGAGTTTTACCATGAAGCCAGCCAGGCATCGCTTGAGCCGCTTTTAGCGTCCTTCGAGACTATTGATCAGTAGCCGCTCTTAACTTTTATGGCTCAGCTTTCATGGATCGGCTTTATAGACTCAGATTTAGAGAGTCAGATTTAGAGAGTCAGCTTTCTCGAAGCAGCCATCGAAGCCGCTATCGAAGAGAATCCGCAAACAACGTGCCAGCGTGTAACCACCCTCCCCCCAAACTCAAATTGATCATAGTAACCGGCAAAATCGAGCGTCTGATTGGCCAACGGGATCGCTTCTTCCAAAAAAATTCACCCTATTCGGGTCTGAGCGCGCCGGACTCCATGCTACTTTGCTCATCAGCGGCATCCCGCCCTTCCTGCTATTCCGGTGTGATCAAAGCCCCTTGGGACGGCGCAGGCTGATGCAACCCAAGCAAGCGATAAGTGTCTACATCCATCGTAGACGCGCAAATCTGTTTCAGGTTATCCCAGGGTTGTCACTGAGGCTCCCAGCCGGAACCATTCAAATGCCAGGTACTCAAAAGTTGCTGATCCAGCGCGGAGAACCCAATGACAAAATCATAGGTACAGGGCTCAAGCACCCAGCCTTGGCCCGGCGAGTAATAACAAAGCGCCTCGTCGTCAATTTCGATTTCCAAATCCGCTGATTCACCGGCCTCGAGCTCAACCCGACCAAAGCCCTTAAGCTCTCGTTTTACCCGATCCACCCGTGATCCTTTAGTTGAGACATAAAGCTGAGGAACAACAGCACCCTGTTTAGCCCCCGTATTCGTTACCGTGACGTTGAAGAAAAACCGATCTTCTGCTCGCTCAACGGAAACGCCATCTAGAGAGAACTGCGTATAGCTCAGGCCAAATCCGAAGGGATATTGTGGGTCCTCGCCCTGTTGGTCGAGATACCGATATCCGTGGTATAGATCATGCGCGACATCCAGTGCCGTTATATCCCAATCCATCAATTGTTTGATGCTCCTGGGAAAGCTTAATGGCAAACAACCCGACGGATTTACCTCACCAAAAAGAACGCGTGCCAACGCGTGGCCGCCCTCTCTTCCCGGATACCAGATCATCATCAAGGCATCGACCGTATCAACCCAATCGGCCACTTCAATCGCGCTGCCGCCTTCAAGTAAGACCACCGTCTTCTTCGAGCGCGACGCGACCCGTTGAATCAATTCCACCTGATCTTCAGGCAATCGCAAATCCGCACGATCACCGCCGCGAGCAAGATCGCCGCCTTCGGACTCCTGTTGCTGGGTTGGAATAAACTCGCCTTCCTCGACGTAGGTCAGGCCCACAACGACCAGCACAACATCGAAAGCATCAAGCTGCTGATCATCTTGCAATGGGTTCAGGTAGGTAACATCAACATCAACGCTGTATCCCAACAAACCTGCAAGCGGCGTGGTGACTTCAGACGATTTCACCATGCTGCTGCCGCGATCACCTAAATTCTCGGTATCAGCCAATTCTCCGATCACCGCAATTTTTTGCGTCGGGTTCAACGGCAATACGCCATTGTTTTCGAGCAACACAAAAGACTTTTCTGCCACTTCCCGGGCCAGCGAGACATGCGCTTCACATTCGACTACCGAGGCGTCAGGCAGAATCATTTCATCTAGTCCGAACGCCAATTTGGCGAATAGGGCTCGACCCGCATTTCTACGAACGACCGAGGGTTCAAGTTCACCACTATCCAACCCTGCCCGTATATTTTCAGCGGTGAATCGATAGGCCGCGGGCATTTCAATATCCATGCCCGCATTGACGGCGGGCGCGGTTGAACGAGTCCCGAGGAACCAATCAGATTCAACAAAACTCTGATATCCCCAATCCTCTCGTAATATTTTGTTCAGCAACTCGGGGTGTTCGCCGCAATAAACGCCATTTACTTTGTTGTAGGCGCTCATGATCGAGCCAGCACCACCCTCAACCACACAACGCTTGAAATGCGGCAGATACACTTCGTGTAACGTGCGCTTATCCACATTAGCGCTCAGTTCAAATCGAGTCATTTCAAGATTATTAAGTGCAAAATGTTTTGGGCTGGCCAGCACGTGATTCTGGGCACCCGAGACAAACGCGACGCCCATAGTCCCCATGTGATGAGGGTCTTCAGAATAGGTTTCCTGGGCTCTGCCCCATCCGGGATGCCTAAGCAAATTGATCGTTGGCGCAAGAATCACATTTCCGCCTTTCGCCGCCACCTCAAGGCCTGCGGCCAACCCCACCCTCCGTTCCAACTCGGCGTCAAAGGTTGCGCCACGTGCAATCGCCACCGGAAATGCTGTGGCTAGCCCGGAACGCGCACCACGCGGTCCATCGACCATCTTGAAAGGTGGTAGGTTGAGCGCTTCATCACCACCCGCAAAGTAGAGGCCTTCGATGGGCGCTGCCTGCCAGCCATGGAGTTCATGAACCATTTGCTCAAGGGTCATCTCGTCCAACAAGGCATCAACCGCAGCGACAATGGCAGGCAGATCAAGTCCAAGACCCCGGTTGCCGTCGTGGATCACCTCGGGGTCAAAAGCTTTTACGCTGCGATTCGGTTCGATTGCATCAAGCATCAGGCGTTACGGATTGTCAGTCCGCCATCGACGGGCAGCGTCACCCCGGTAATGTATTGGGCCGCAGGCAACACCAAGCCAAGCGTTCCGTGTGCCACTTCTTCGGGTTCAGCATATCGCCGAAGCGCGGTTCTTCTTTTTGCAAACACTATTTTGTCTTCATCGGCGATTGCAGAGGTCATTCCTGTGTTGATCGGTCCCGGACAAACGCAATTCACGGTAATATTTTCTGGTCCAAGTTCAACCGCAAGCGACCGTGTCAGACCAATGACACCGGTTTTGGCCGCGGTGTAAGGACTCCCGTAGCGAGTGGCACCCAACCCCTCCGTCGAGGCGATGTTCACGATACGTGCGTGCGCAGATTTCCGAAGAAACGGTAACGCCGCTCGAATAGTCAGCGTGTGCGCCGTCAGCAGGACAGCCATACTTTTTTGCCACGCAACGCCATAATCATCAGAGTCGATCGGCGCAAACAGCGATATACCGGCGTTGTTCACCAGAATATCAATACCACCAAAATGCTCACCGATTTCAGTAATGATGCGCTGAACCGCAGGTTCATCAGTAAGATCAAGCGCCCAGCCTTTGGCGTCATAACCCGCGTCGGTCATTTCTTTGACGACCGCCTGTAACGGTTCGTTATTAATATCGATCAAGGCAACACGAGCACCTTCATCACCAAACAAGTGTGCGGTGGCACGCCCCATTCCGGATGCAGCACCCGTAACAATGGCGACTTCACCTTTAATGGAACGACTCAATTTTGATAGTGGCATGTTATTTCTCCTGTGATCTTAATGATGTGAAGTGTGCCTGAAGTGCCAAGGTCGTGGCAAATGGCAGAGCGAGCTGTATCTGTTAGACTACCGATAGGCTTTCTTCGACTCTCTAGACAACTAAATGGCACCAGAAAAACTCGGAAAAATAGAAATATCGAAACAGGCACTTAACTTTTCATCCGCCCATTTCACGATCTTTTCAGCAACAGAGCGCGAGGACCTACATGGTCACAATTTCCAGGTCGCCTGCGAGTTGGTCGCGCCTATTGACGCCAATGGTCTGATTTTTGACTACGCGATCATCAAGCAAACGGTAAAGCGGCTCTGCGATGAATTGGACGAAAAAACACTCCTGCCTGAAAAATCGCCGTATCTGACCCTTGAGCACGATGGGCCTTATCTTATCGCGAGCTACGCCGATGAGAAGATCCCATTCCTGCCAAGAGATGTACTGACCCTGCCCATTGCTAATGCCAGTGTCGAAGAGCTATCACACTACCTTTTGGAACGAATCATGAGCGAACCTGAAATCGCCCGCGAGGATATTCGGGAGATGACCATAAAAGTCTCCTCAAGTCCCGGGCAGAACGGCGTTGCCACCTGGAAACCATTATGAGCACCGCAATCGTCACGGGCGCCAGTAAAGGCATCGGCAAGACCACTGCCATTATGCTCGTTGAGCAAGGCTTCAATGTCATCAATCTTTCGCGCACGCCCCTGGATTATGAAGGGGTGACAAACCATTTGATTGACCTCGCCGGGAGTGGTGCAGAAGCAAAGGTGAAGGCCTTTGCTGCTAGTCTACCCAAGGGTGCGATACACCTCATCCACAACGCCGCTCAACTCATCAACGACCGGGTAAGCAGCACAGATATCGACGCGTTTCGATCGGTGATCGATATCAATGTTGTCGCGCCGCAGATACTTAATATCCATCTACTACCAAGAATGACAGCCGGTTCTTCCGTGATTTACGTCGGTTCCACTCTGTCTGAAAAGGCCGTTTCCAATTCTTACAGCTACGTTGTGACAAAACACGCCATGGTCGGCATGATGCGTGCGACCTGTCAGGACCTGGCAGGATCAGGCATCCACACCGCCTGCGTTTGCCCCGGGTTCACCAACACCGAAATGCTCCGCGCCCACGTTGGCGAATCCCAGGAGATACTGGACAGCATCGCCTCGGGCTCAACCTTCGGACGCCTGATCGAACCCCATGAAATCGCTGAAACCATTTGCTTTGCGGCGACGCACCCTGTCATCAATGGCGCTGTATTACATGCGAATCTAGGACAAATCGAACAATGAGTGGTGTAGCCGCCACCAGCGGAAGCCGACCTATTTCTGACGCACTGAGAGAAAAGCGGGAACGCGTCTTTTTGGTGCTGGCAGCACTTTTCCTCTGCGCCATGACGATGCTGAATATCATTGGTATCACACGATTCGTTCAACTCGGACCATTGGCGTTGGCCGTAGGTGTATTGCCGTACCCTCTGACCTTTCTTTGTACCGATCTGATCAGCGAACTCTATGGTCGCGCTCGCGCTAATTTTATGGTCACCGTAGGGCTGGTGCTCAACATTTTCATCCTGGGTGTCATGTGGATGGGACAGGCCATGCCCTCTGTGGGTCTTGAGAGCCAACCACCCTGGCAATTGATCGCTCTGGCTGAAGATGTCGCGCTACCCAACGGCACACAAGTCAGTGGTTCCGTTGAACTCTTTTCACTCCTATATGCCACCACTTCTGGCGCCGTCCTTGCGTCAATGATGGCTTACATTGCTGCACAGTACTGCGACGTGGCCGTTTTTCATTATTTGAAACGATTGACTAATGGCAAACATCTCTGGCTCAGGAATAATGGCAGCACATTGATCAGTCAGGGCGTGGATAGTTTCATGGTGATCACCGTCACCTTTGGCGCCCAATTTATTGCAGGAGCGGTGACGGCTAAGGCCATGCTGGTGTTAATGGGAAGCAACTACATCTTTAAAATGTTCGTGGCGCTCGCAGATACGGTGCCATTTTACGCCGCCGTTCACTATCTGAAGGGCTATTTGGAATTTACGGACGAAGAATTACAACACCGGTGAAGTCTGTAACCGTTTGATCTGGAAAGCCTGTTCAGGAAAAAGTTTGCAGCTAACGTAGTGCACGACACAGAACAACGGCGAATACATCTGCAACGCTGTCCCTATCTCCCCTCTGGACAGCAGACCCGCCAAGTCCTTCCCGGTAACCAGTAGGGTCACCGTGAATCCTATACCGAGACCAAAAGAGATCAACGTCGCCAACGTATGGGAGATGAAACTGGAAGGCAGACAGGCCGCAGCGGCCAAACTCAGGTACCCAATGAGAGCACCTCCAGCAATCAACACACCCGTGCCACCACCGCTAAACAACAGCAGCGCTGGCAAGAAGCCCGAGTCGACGCCACCACCGCACCAAGCGACACATAGACCGCGCAGTGAATCATCCATAGTGCAACATTCCCTGTCGCTTGTGGCATCAAACTCCTTCTTGCACCATCCGTTGGCGATTTTGATCTAACGTGGTTATCTTAGGGTTATCACCCGGGTAAAAATGTGTGTCGTGTCTCAGATTGAACAAATAAATGAATATTGGACAGGCGGCCCTTGCGTTAGCCCGGAAACGTTTGGCGCCAAACAAAAATGCTGGTACCAGAGCACCAAAGACATAGATGCTTATATTAGAAAAAATTTTGGAGCGACTCATCTTGCCGCAGAGAACGGGCACTTAAGCACCTGGTCAACTAGCCATCAAGGCGCAGTCGCGCTAATCACGCTTCTGGATCAGTTCACGCGCAATCTTTACAGAGCATCCATTGATGCTTACCGCAACGATGATCAAGCCCGGAAAATCGCAGTTGATGTTTTCCTTAAAGATGACTGCTCGCAACTCACCGTCCCGCAAACTATTCTTTTAGTTCATCCGTTACATCACGCGGAGGATATTGAGCTGCAACTACTTGGCCTGCGCATGATGGAACATCTGAAGAAACACGGATCCAGACAATGGCAGGATGTTATAAAAAAGAACCTAACTTCCATATTAAACCACGAGAAGATCATTGCGCGATTCGGTCGATTCCCGCACCGCAACCAGATCCTGGGACGCGACTCAACGGTTGCTGAACGCCGCTACCTTTCAAACGACAAACGCAACTACGGACAAGCTCGATGACACAAGATACCCTCGGCCTCGACTACTCAACAAGCAGCGAAATAGCGGTGCAACGCTTCAATCGCGCGCTGGATTTCTATCTTGGTTCGAGAGTAGATACGATGCCGGCGATTGATGACATCCTAAGTGAAGACCCGGAAATGCCAATGGCCATAATCTTCCGCGGATACCTATTGAAACAGAGTGCCGATCCCAGGTTCAGGAAACCACTAGAACACTGCCTGAAAACCGTGACCGCGCGAGAAGACCTTAACGATCGAGAATCACGGCATGCAAAGGCACTGGCCTATCTTGCAAGCGGACAATTAAAAAGTGCTGCTCACACCCTTGATGAGGTCGTGCTTGCGTACCCGCGTGACATGCTCGCCTTGCGAATTGCACACTATCTGCACTTTTATTGCGGTGGTGGAACCGAAATGTCCGCGTCATTAAAGGTCGCACTGCAATACTGGGAACCTGGGGACCCCTACTACGGATACCTGAGAGGCATGCAAAGTTTTGCCCTTGAGGAGTCTGGTGACTTCGGTGAAGCGAAGGCTATCGGCCATGAAGCATTGGAATACAACCGGAAAGATATCTGGGCAGCCCATGCGGTCACCCATGTTTACCAAATGACATCAGCATTCGATCAAGGTCTTGGCTTCATCGAATCGTTCGAATCCGAGTGGAACGACATCAACAACTTCGTGCATCACATGTACTGGCACAAGGCCCTGCATTTTATCAATGCAACAAAATACGATGCCGCTTTGGATATATACGACGAGAGACTCGTGACACCGCTTGCCGACGATTTCTATCTGGATGTCTGTAACTCCGCATCATTACTTTGGCGACTGGAAATCCTCGGCGTTGATGTCGGCAACCGCTGGGAGGCACTAGAGGCACTATCAAAACCACGCGTGGAAGATGACGAACTTGTATTTACTACGCTTCACTACATCATGGCACCCGCCCGACTCGGCGATCTAGATGCCGTCGACAGAGGTCTTGCACATTTTGAGGCATGGAGCCTGGAAGACTCTACACAGGGAAAAATCGCACGTCAGGTTGGACTCGAGATGGCCCGTGGCATCGCGCTCCTTGGGAACAAGCAGTTTGAAGAAGGCGCAACGCTCCTGAATTCAGCGCGTCAAAACATTCATTTGATTGGTGGTTCACACGCACAAAGACACCTTTTCGATCACCTAATTTCTCACTATCGAAACGAATAAAAAAATTGCTAGAATTTTCATATTCACATTCACATTCACATTCACATTCACATTCACATTCACATTCACATTCACATTCACATTCACATTCACATTCACATTCACAACCTTGCTCAGGGAAACATTCATGGAATACGAAGCAATCATTTATGACGTCGAGGACGGCATTTTAACGATCACCCTAAATCGGCCAGAAAGACTCAATGCATTCAACGGACAAATGTCCAAAGAAATACATGATGCCCTGGATCGTGCAGATGCTGACGACAATGTAAAAGCCATCATCTTCACCGGCGCCGGCCGGGGTTACTGCGCGGGTGCAGACTTGTCCGGTGGAGACAGTACATTCAACTACGATTCTGATGGACGCGGTATTCATCCAGATGGCGGGGGTGTACTTACGCTCAGAATATTTGAATGCTTGAAGCCCGTGATCTCTGCCTGTAACGGTCCTGCTGTCGGCGTGGGTGCTACGATGCAATGCGCCATGGATATTCGCATGGCTTCAGAAAACGCCAAATATGGTTTTGTATTCTCTAAACGCGGCATTGTGCCGGAAGCCTGCTCAAGCTGGTTCTTGCCACGTTGCGTGGGGATCAATACCGCACTGGAATGGGCTTACTCAGGTCGAATCTTTGACGCAAACGAAGCACTGGAGCGCCGGTTTGTCCGAAGCATTCACAAGGAAAATGATTTGCTTCCGGCCGCGCGCGATCTCGCGCACGAATTTGCGGAACAAACCTCTTCAGTATCTGTCGCCATGATCCGCCAAATGATGTGGAAGATGTTAGGCGCTGACCATCCTATGGAGGCGCACAAGGTTGATTCTCGCGGCATTTACTTTACCGGTCGATCCCCAGATTCCGCTGAAGGCGTGCAGTCCTTCCTCGAAAAACGTCCCGCCAAATTCCCGGGCAAGGTCAGTACTGACATGCCCGAATTTTTCCCATGGTGGGAAGAACGTAAGTTTGAATAAGCCCATCTGATTGCACCCGACAGTCACCTGAAAAGGTGGCTGACGAACAAACCGCGATCCGCACATCTGTATGACTTGAACACCCTAAGGGAATTCTGATTTAGTCGAGCCCTCACCTAGACGCTCAAACTTTGGCACCCGCTTCTCGATCAGTGCCATAGCGCCTTCTTTTGCATCAGGCCTTGCAACAAACTCATTTTGAACCGCTTCAGTTTCGATCAATGCTTCCCTAAAACCGATACCAAGCTGCCCATAAACCAGTTTTTTAGTGGCTGCCATTGCCGCAGGTGCAGACGTAACTGATAGCTTCTCAATGTATTCAACTGCGGTATCGATGAGCGCATCAGGCGCCGTCAAACGGTCGACTAGCCCCAGCGAGAGCGCTTCCTCTGCACCGATCTTATCGCTCGCCCAGAGTAAATCGAGCGCCCTACCCGTTCCAACCAATCTAGGCAGAATCCAGCTTGATCCGTGTTCAGCGATCAATCCTCGCTTTAAAAATACCGTTGTAAATGCGGCGGTCGTTGATGCAAATCTAATATCACTCATCAACGCCAGAATAAGCCCACCACCCGCAGCAACGCCGTTTATCGCAGCAATAACAGGCTTAGGTACTTCAAGAAGGTAGGAGAAAATGCCGGGCAACTGGTCATCCGCTTTATCTCGTTGGTCACTGGTTGGGGTCGCACCGATCGTCACGCTGGCCAACACCGCCGAATCAAGCCCTGCCGAAAAGCCTCGACCCGTGCCCGTGATAACAATACCAACAACGGCAGTGTCATCCACAGCCAGGGCAATCGCTTCACGTATTTCACGCAACGTATGGTATGTAAACGCGTTCAACGTTTCGGGACGATTCAGAGTCAATATTGCAGCATTGCCCCGTACTTCATATCGAATATCGGTGTAGCTCATATCAAATTCATCCTTATACCGCCGATCGTAATTTGATTCGGCGCGGTGATTTTTTCGCGCCGATCCGCCGCCGCAAGGATCGCGTCACAATCACTCGTGAGCACATCGATAGCCCCTAAGCCCTCAGGGCGCCCATCGAAGCAAGCCACGAATCGAACTGTGGCGTTGTCCAGGGTTAATGAATAAGTACCATCTGTGTGTTCAATATCGCCCTCTGCAATTTCACCCCAGCGATTGGCCACCAACGCCGGGGCATCACACTGGATTTCTGCCGCCGCGATTCCTTTTACTCTTTCGAGTTGCTTTGCCCGCTGCCAATCAGGCCCTGCTGGATGCCAGGGTCCATCAGGCTCAAGTGAACGTTCACCCAACTGCTGATCTATCTCGAAGAAAGTGCCACCGGTATCCCGAGGATGAAGCTGCATATTAATGAATTCGTCACTTTGCTGGTCGTGCACAATGCGCACACCCAACGCATCTACTCGCGCGCGCCGCGGCCCATGATTGTCACACTGTGTAATGATCATGTAACCGCCATCACCGTCTCTTCGTGCGAGGTAACGGCCACCGGCGGTACCTTCACGTAGCGGCGCGACTATTTCAAGGAGCTGATCACCAACGGGAAACAGCGCATTTTCGAGCCCGAAGTAACCAACACCCGGGTCCCGGTAGCAAACGGCAATACCCAGAATTTCACACAAATCAGCCTCTACGGGCGCAAGCTTTTCGGCTACGCCTGCGATCTGCCTAAGTCTCAACCACATATCGCGAACCCTCTATTGCGAACCATTTATTTCGAATCAAGTATTGCGAACTACGTGTCGCGAAACTACTCATTGCCAACTAGCCATTGAAAACTACTCATTGAAAACTAGGGGAAACCCCGCTCCTGTCACGATAGGTGATGAATCCTATCTGTACAAGTGATGGACAATGACAACGCAGGGCAACTCAGTTATGTTGAATTTAAGCGATATGTAAGGAAGAGGCACATGGCAGAACTAGCAACAATCAGGCAATCTATTTTCCCTTTAGGTGACGACACCTGGGACAGTATTGCCGCAAGAGAGCTAGGGGATCACTCCAGGGAGGACGCAGTTTCAATGCTTCAGAGCTGGAACCTGCACGTATTCATGCGACCCGGCGCAGATCCTGATTCAGCGCGGGCCGGCAATCAAATCCTGCCCAGCGACATTATTTTCATTGAAGCCCCGCTAGCTTAGCTATTATGAATAGCCGCGAGCTTAATCTCCTGAATAGCCGCGAGCTTAACTTTATGACTAGCTTCTTGATTAGCGACGCGCTATCGCGCTTTCTGAAATTATGGGAAGCGCCAGCAACCAAAAGCAAGCGATTCACAGACACGCAATTTGCAGGGGCGACATGACCACAGTATCAGCCAAAATTAAAGAAGTCAGAGTAGCAGCGGCCCACGAAGGCATTGCCGAATTGGTAGTGCTCATCGAGTACGCCAATGGAGGCACGACGGAAGTTGCTCTGGACCAGATGGCAACGTCGGAGCTCATGAAAAGCTGCAATGCGGAGTCTATCGAAGAAGTGAAAGGCGCGCCGTGGCAAAAAGTCAGAGATGCCCTGCAGGTCTCGTACAACAGATATCAATGACACTAATATTTAACCGGTCAAAGGGCCCTTTAATTAACCCTCATATCAAACCTCATCATCGGGAGCACACCATGTTGGATCTCATTATCAGAAACGGCACTATCGTAGACGGCACGGGTATGCCGGGTTTCATTGGCGATCTTGGCGTTAGCAACGGTCGCATTGTCGCCACCGGCAATATCTCAGAGCAGGCCACACGCGAGATTTCAGCAGACGGGATGATCGTATCTCCCGGGTTTATCGACCCTCATACGCACTTTGATGCACAACTACTTTGGGATGGTCGCGCCAAACCAGCCATTGAACACGGGATTACCACCATCGTGCCCGGTAACTGTTCTCTGTCGCTTGCGCCTCTAAAAGCCGAGCACCGAATGAAGCTCGTCGGGATGTTCAATCAAATCGAAGAAATGCCCATTAAGGCTTTTGAAGAAGGCGTTGAGTGGAACTGGGAAACCTTCGATGAATTTGTGAAAAGAATCAAAAAAGACCTCACTATCAACGTTGCGCCATTAGTCGGCCACAGCGTCCTACGCCTATGGGTCATGGGCGATGCGTCGATGGAGCGCACCGCGACCGATGACGAACTCCTAGCAATGCAAGCACTCCTTGCAGAATGTCTGACGGGAGGTGCGATCGGCCTTTCTACCAGCTTTGTTGATAGTGACGAAACGCTAAAGCCCGTACCCAGTCGCTATGCAGATCAGCATGAGCTTCACGCACTGTGCGAAGTGCTCGGCGAACACAACCGAATTCTTCAGGTCGTCCATGAATTTTACGACGCGGACTTAACCGTAGCAAGAATCGACCAGCTTGCTGAAATCAGCCTCAAGTACAAAATTACCACGACATTCTCGCCGCTGTTTGTGAACGCAACGAATGATGACAGTGTCACTAAGGTGATGGCTCGGGTTGATGAACAATTCAAACGAGGTGCGCGGGTATGGCCACAGGTACAAACACGACCGATCGATATCAGCTTTTGTTTTGAAGTACCTTCACTGCTCTTTATTCGCCTACCGAACTGGTACCAGATTATGCGATTTGGTTCCCACGACGACATTGTCGCGGCGTTCAAAGACGATAAAAATCGAAAGAAACTGGTGGCAGAAGCGCAATCTATGTCACGGATATGGGACATGCTTGTACTCCGTCAAGTCACGACCGAAGCTAATCAACAATACGTCGGCCAAACGCTCAAAGAGATTTCCGCGACGCGAAATACAAGCACACTAGACACTATGATTGATCTTTCTATTGAGGAAGACCTCCAGGCACATTTCCTGGCCGCCAACATGGGACACACCGACGTCGATACCATCGGAGCACTGCTCGCGAATCCACGCGTTCACCTGGGAGCTAGTGACGGCGGCGCTCACATTCTCTCGTTTTCAACCTATGGCGATACCGGATATCTATTTAGCCAATTCGTGAGAAATTGTCAGCTACTCAGCGTTGAAGAAGCGGTCAAAAAGATCACGATGGACACCGCCAACATCTGGGGGATGAAAGATCGAGGCACCCTGAAGCCAGGCTATGTGGCAGACATTACGATCTTTGACGCCGAGACCATTGACCGAGGTGAGGAGTACTACACCAACGACGTACCCGGCGATGGCCATCGCTATGTGCGAGATGCAAAAGGTATCAGCACCGTGATTATTGGCGGTGAAGTGGCCTACGATCAGGGTGAATATACCGATGCGGCCAATGGCGCAATTATTTCAGGAGCCTGAGATGTCAGGAATTCAAGAACGTCGAGTTAATACTAATGGTATTGAACTCAATATCGCCGAACAGGGAGATGGCCCACTAGTGCTATTGATCCATGGGTTCCCTGAATCCTGGTACTCCTGGCGCCATCAAATCCCGGCACTTGCGCAGGCCGGCTATCACGCCGTTGCGCCAGATATGCGGGGTTATGGAAAGAGTGATAAACCAGAGAATGTAGATGCCTATAACCAGGTAGAGGTGGTCAACGACATTATCGGTTTGATTCCCGCACTTGGATACGAGACCGCTATTGTATTTGGACACGATTGGGGAGCTCCAACGGCCTGGAGCACGGCCTTGCATCATCAGGACAAGGTAACCGCAGTCGGTGCCCTGTCGGTACCCTTCACACCCAGAGGAAACAATGCCCCACTTGCGCAAATGAAAGCCGCATTCAAGGATCAGTTTTTCTACCAGCTCTACTTTCAGGAGCCTGGCGTCGCTGAGAAAGAATGGGAAAGTGACGTCCGCACCAACCTCAGAAAATTTTATCACTTGGGTTCAGCTGATTTTGACGCCGCGGCTTATATGGCCAAAGGTCCTAAAGCAGAAGACGCAGACCTACTCTCAGACGTTACAGATCCAGGCAAACTTGGACGGTGGTGCTCTGAGTCAGATTTAGACTTTTACACCAACGAATTCGAGAACAGCGGTTTTCGTGGCCCCCTGAACTACTATAGAAACCACGACCTTACCTGGGAGCTCACGGCCAATGGGCCGGATACCATCATGCAGCCCGCACTCTTCGTTGCTGGTGAAAAAGACGGTGTCATCATGATGGCGGCAGAAGCACTTCAACTACTACCCAAGCGCGTACCTAATCTTAAAACTAACGTGTTAATTCCAGACGTGGGGCATTGGACGCAACAGGAAGCGCCTGAACGCGTGAACGAATTGTTGCTGGGATTTTTAGCCTCTTTAGACTGAACCGAGCTTGCCGCCCGAACGAATGTGGCTCGGGCGATTAGCGTACAGATCAATTCAACGAAGCCGATCGCCCTGAAGGCGCTCGCCAATCGGAAAATGATATGAGTGAAAACATCGCTGTTGTGGGTGCCGGGATATGCGGACTAGGGACGGCGCTCGCGCTTGCTGCTCGCGGTAATCAAGTCACTATTTACGAACGAGATATTCCACCACCCTCGGGCGACGCCGATCAGGCATTCTTCGAGTGGAAACGTCGAGGTGCAGCTCAATTCAGGCATCCCCACGCCTTCCTCGCCGTCATGTGTAACCTCCTACAAGATAACTATCCCGACCTGATTGAACAGTTCTGGGAAGCTGGCGCAAGAAAGTTGTCCTTTGCTGACATGTTGGGCCCTGCACTGCTGAGCCAGTATGAACCCGAGCCTGGGGATGACGACCTTTGGCTGCTTCTATGCCGGCGAGCCACCATGGAAACGGTGCTTCGTCGCTACGTAGAAAGCTCACACAACGTTGCCATCAATAATTCAACCACGGTGACGGGCATTGTAGGCAAGTCACAAGGGACCGCCATCAATGTCTCCGGTTTAAAAGTCCGTGCAGACCGAAACGAAGAGCAGGTAATCAATCACGATATTGTGATCGATGCCAGCGGCAGGACTTCTAAGTTCCCCGAATGGCTCAGTGAACTCGGCGCGAATATTCCCAAGGAAGATGACGACGCAGAAATCGTCTATTACACCCGCCATTATCAACTCAACACCGGGCAGGAGGAGCCTTCGAGGCATAGCAAGCATCGCTCTGCCGGTGATCTGGGTTATTTCAAATATGGTGTATTTCCAGGCGATAATGGGCACTTTGCCATCATCGTCTGCTTGCCAAACCAGGAAACGGAATTACGGGATGCCATTAAAGTCCCTGAGCAATTTGATGCCATCTGCGCATCGATACCGGGTCTTGAACCCTGGGTCAATCCAACAACATCTACGCCCACCACAGAGTCGTTTGGTTTCGGCGATATTCATGCGGTTTGGCGCCACTACGTCTTTGAGGGCAACCCTGTAGCAACCAACTACTTTGCGGTAGGAGACGCTGCGGTGAGGACTAATCCTCTATACGGCCGTGGATGTTCAACGGGCATTCTTCACGCACATATGCTCGCCGAAGTTCTCATAGAAGATAGCGACCCCGTCAACCGGGCGATCAGCTTCGACCGCCAGACAGAAGCAACGTTAAGGCCCATCTTCGAAATGAGCCTAAAAGAAGATAAGCGGGGTATCGAGCGGGCCAGAGCGATATTGGAAGGGCGGCAAATTGAAGCAACAAAAGGGGTCAAAGGTTGGCTTCGCGCCGCATTCGGGGACGCGCTCGAGAGTGCATCCAGAGAGCAAATACATGTGCTGAGGGGCGTGATGAAAACCTTCAATCTCATGGAGAAACCAGGCGACTTCCTGAAAGACAATGCAATACGCTGGACCGTGTTCAAGTACATGTTCAAAGGACGAGCTAAAAACTCGCAGGCCCGCTATCAAAAAGGACCAAATCGCGAAGAAATGTTGAAGCTGATCGCCGAACACCCAGCAAAAGCGGCTTAGTGGACCACCTTACAAACGTAACAGTCCTCCCGCGATTCATGTAAGGCTTTGCAAGGTCAGCGCGCAGGAATAGGACCACAGTGATGCCGTGCTCGCCGTTTTGGCGCGGGCGAATGCGTAATGGATGAGGATGAAGCCTGGCACTGATGAGAGGTTTGTCAGGGAGCAAGTTCGACGCCGAACTGTTTGAGGTATTTTGCGCCAATCTCACCGTAATGCGCGCCACTAGACAACAACTCAGCGACTATCAATAGACGGCGAAACGCACCCCCCGCCAACAGGCGATCCACCCCCTTGTTCTTAACCGGCTTTTGCCCGTCACAAAACCCAGCTTTGATCGCTATCCGGCCTGGAGAAAGCATGAGTTCATCATTCTGAACGAATCCTGAACGACTCGGAAACTAAACAGCGGTCTTAGGGTCTCAGTTAGTGTGCGAGCTGGAATTCTGAATTCTCCCCGTCTCAGAATTCAAACTCCTAAGAGTCAGCACTGCTGACTCACGCCTTTGGCCGGGCTTTCACGCCCGGCCATTTTTTTCATGGGTGAAACCGCGGGAACGAGATACAGATATTCTTCCTGAACAATTTTCCCATTCGCCACCGTAAACAACCCAATCTCATCCATCTGCATTCACTTAACACCCGCAGGCGTTAGATCCAGTAAAAAACGAGTGATAAATTGATCATCTCGATGTCCCACGTAAGGGCCCTTCGCCGTCTTACCATGGACTTCATTGTTGTCATACCACCATTGATGTTTACCACGAATAGCGTCAAGACCCTCCATCCGTGAAGGCGTGTCAGAATCACGATCACCGCGTTGAAGGCTCACGATCGCAGCACCATAAGATTCGTCAACAAATGCGGCTTCTGCCTCGCGACCACTATTAACCATTTGCAGCAGCGCCTGACCGACTTCCATGAAGTTTTTACTCATCAAACTTCCCGCTCGGTTTCGATGTGAACCGGCCAAACAGTTTCGCCCGGCAACATCAGTGTCACGAGTGTTTGCCGAAGCAGATGTGTCAGCAGGCACTTTCCGAAAGCGCTGGATAACAACGGGTGCTATCGATCAACGACTTCATAGAGCCAAAAGTCACCGTTTTGGAGCGCCTGATTCAGCTGGTCGGGACTTGCAAGACCTGCGCCGTACTTTTCCTTATAGATCGACATCAATCCGAGAAGATTGGGATGAGCCATCAGACGTTCCATGCGTTGTTCGTATAATTTACCGTCAATACGCAGAATGACGCCATCATCGACTTCTAGTTGACGGGGCCAGTGTTTCCAAACCTTTCCCATGAAAGTGTTCATATAGCCACTAATCACATAAAGCCGACTATCTAGTACGCCTAGCCAAACTACTCGCGACACTGCGGGGTCAAGCGATTGAAACTCCATTTCAGCCCGCCCCTTCAGAAAGGTCCAGTCATCGGGCGCAGTCGTTAATTCGCCCGTTTTGAAGGGTCCACCCGCCACGATGTCAGAGGGACCGTCAGCGAATCGCATGGCGCTGAGGTAAATGACAGGAATGAGAAGAAGTACCAGCAACAGTGCGCCGATGATTTTAAGAATTTTCATAGATCTTCCTTAAGCTTAATAAGCAGAATTAAATAAGAGGAGTTGCATAAAAGGAGTTGCATACGTTGTTCTACATTGTTGGCACACAAACACTAAGCGCCCCGGAGTTGATAGATCGCACGTAATTCAACGCTGGCATAACACTGACTGCTATGGACATCAAAAACATTCACCGTCACGTCAACAAACTCATGTCCCTTTCGATTGAAAAGGTCGTCTACCGTCATCTCGGAGACGACCGTTACACCATCCGGAATTACGGCAAAGTTTTGAGATTTGGTTTCCATATGCACCCAAGGATTCATGGCAGCATTCGACGCGAGTACCCAGTTGGAAACACCTAGAATAAAAGAGGGATTCGCTAATCGCTCATCAGCATAACAGGTCGCCATCCCGGCAGGATCACGCAAATAGGTTGCCATCTGATGGCTCTGATGCCATCGATGCCGGAACGCACGACAACCCGTCTCCTGTAGTTGACGCATATTATCAGGGGTTGCACGTATTGCCTCGTCACCGGCTTCTGCTATCGGGTCACCACGGCGCGAAGGCGCCTGCGACAGATGCTCAGGTAGCCGAACCTCGGCTGTGGCCCTGGGTGCGTGCTCTGCATTAAAGAGCGTTACGGCATGACTCGCGGCAGCTTGCGCTGAAACTCGCACGGTAAAATTCTCTTCGTCATAGAGCGGAGCCGATACCCGGCAGTGAGCAAAACCCATCTCTGCGAATCGACGCCCAAACTGAACCGCTGCGGGATGCATCAAATAGGCTGACACCGTGACGCCTGGGACAAGGCCGCCTTTAAATCCGAACGCCTTGGCCACACGATCACCGTGTATTTCATTTTTTGAATCGGGCACCTGATTAAATGCTATTGCGCCCCAATCACTCAATTCCGATAGATCTGTCAACGGGATATTCCCTGTATCACTTTCCGGCATTCTATCTTGCAAACTTGTCGATAGCATCGCCAACGGCATTCGTGTAATTTCCCCGCATCGAACATAAGCAGGGATACCAATGGCAAACGATAAAAGCAAACGACCCTTCTCTTCACTGATTGTCGATGGCAACGAAAAGGCCGCTGCACGCGCCATGCTCTATGCCGTTGGATTCACTGAGGCGGATTTCCAGAAATCACAGGTGGGGATCGCATCAACGTGGAGCAATCTCACCCCCTGCAACATGCACATCAATGAATTGGCAGAAGCAGCTGCAATGGGTGCGGACGAGAGCGGAGGCAAGGCTTTGACTTTCAATACCATCACGGTCTCTGACGGTATTTCTATGGGAAGCCCAGGCATGCGTTATTCGCTCGTCTCACGCGAAGTCATTGCGGACTCAATCGAAACGGTAGTCTGCGCAGAGGGTTTCGACGGGTTTGTCGCCATTGGCGGCTGTGATAAAAACATGCCTGGCTGTGCTATGGCCATGGCACGGATCAATCGCCCCAGCGTTTTTGTTTACGGCGGTACAATCCAACCTGGCAAAGAACGACGTGACATCGTCTCCGTCTTTGAAGCTATTGGAAAACACGCAGCCGGCAACTTATCCGATATCGAACTGAAGGACGTTGAGGCAACCTCCATTCCAGGGCCAGGTTCCTGCGGCGGGATGTATACCGCGAACACGATGGCCTCCGCCATCGAAGCACTCGGACTCTCGCTACCCAACTCGTCAGCCCAGGAAGCCATCTCCGACAACAAACGAGCCGACAGCTATGCCGCCGGTGAAGCCGTTGTGCGTTTGATTGAACAGGACATCAAGCCGTCCGACATTCTTTCGCTGGAATCGTTTGAAAACGCCATTACAACCGTCATCGCGCTGGAGGGATCAACCAATGCCGTGTTACATCTCCTCGCGATCGCACACGCGGCAAACATTCCGCTCACCATAGACGATTTCAGCCGGATCGGTGCGCGTGTGCCCGTGCTCGCAGATATGCGACCCGCAGGCCAATACTCCATGAGCGAATTGATCGCCATTGGCGGTATTCAGCCCCTCATGAAAATGTTGCTCGCCGAAGGTCTCCTGCATGGTGATTGTCTGACCGTCACTGGTCGCACGCTGGCTGAGAATCTTGAGAGTGTCTCGCCTTACCCCCAGGGTCAAAACGTGATTCGTCCAATGTCGAACCCCATCAAGAAGGATTCGCACCTGATCGTGCTCCGGGGCAACATTGCAACAGGTGGCTCCGTTGCCAAAATTACCGGCCACCAAGGGCTGATCTTTACAGGTAAGGCGCGCTGCTTTCAAGGCGAAGAAGTCGCGCTTGCAGCTATTCTGGATGGTACCGTTGTTGAAGGCGATGTCGTTGTGGTTCGCTATGAAGGACCCCGCGGCGGTCCCGGCATGCGGGAAATGTTGTCACCCACCAGCGCCATCAATGGTCGAGGATTGTCCGATAGCGTTGCACTGATCACTGACGGTCGTTTTTCAGGTGGCTCACACGGATTTGTAATCGGTCATATCACCCCGGAAGCTTTCGACGGTGGCAACATCGCACTGATTGAGGACGGTGATACCATCAACATTGATGCAGAACAGAAAACTATCAATGTTGATGTTCCTGATACAACACTGGATGAAAGAAGAAAGGGCTGGCAGCAGCCTAAACCCTACGCAACCCGAGGCACGCTCGCAAAGTATGCGAAGCTGGTTAGTAGCGCATCTGAAGGCGCCGTCACTGACAAGTAGCCCGCTTGGGCTGCATCGATCGATTGGCGTGACCAGCAGGGACGCTCGACGTGTCCCTCGCTGAACACTTCAATGTTCTGGTGCTAGGCAGCAGCTACGCAGCGGAACCTGAAGCACGGGCCTGCCTGATTCAAACCGCACCGAGTGCTATGCGCGGCAGTAATACAATACCCACAAGCAATCTACCTCCAATGCACCAACAAGCTCAGAGTCGTAACACTTGAGGAGCATCGCTTCGTTCGGCTGCATATCCGACACATAAAACCATCGACGAGAGGATTTGTAGGCTAGCGAATAAATCTCTCCAGTACGGTCAGGGTAAAGCAGATCGGTTTCAATAAAATCATCACGGGTCATCAAACGGCCAGAGGTGATTTCTGTAACGGCCCAGCGATAGGCTTCTACACATTAAGACGGCCGAACCCTTTCACTAACGCCTCGGCTCCAGGCCTACCAATGATGTCTCGTACGCGCTGTGGGCCCAAATCATGGGTGTAATCGTTGTGCACAAAGGTGACTGGTTTTGCACGCCGGATGCGTCTCGTTAGATCACGATTTCTCGTCTTAAAATCGAAAGCCACGACGCCTGCCGCGTCCGTGTGCAACTTCACGAGCAACTCTATCTAGGGATAGTAAATACGCCTCCCTAAGCATCAATGCCATAGGCAAAGTGCGTAGCAGCGTCAGCACTATTTCGCACAGCGAAATATTGCGAGAGGTTATACAAATCGGTCGCAGTGGTTTCGAGCGTCGCAATCGACAACCCCTGCAGGTCCAGACTCAAACGATCCACCTCGGCTCTTGCGTCACGCACCACAATCTCATGACGCCGCGTGGTTGGCGCTGGATCTGACGCACCCTCAGGCGGCTTGTCGTTATCAGAGCCAAGCCGGCCGCCTGACCGTTTTACTTAGCTCAATTCCGTAGCGACATCCATCCCTATTGCAGCCCGCCTGTCTCTGGCGCAGCCCTTGCCCGCTGATTGTAAAGCAATGCACGGAGCGCGCTGGCATCCTCTTTGGAAAGTTTGGAGAAGTCGTTGCTCATATCTACGCCGACCGCCATTCCCCGCTGGACACCAGGCCTTTCTGAAAGTTCTTCGAACCAACGCTTAAAATATTTAAACTCGTTGATGTCCTGACCTTGCCCTTCCCAGCCCATTGTCCACGGGTAGCAGATCATATCCGCAATGGTGTATTCATCACCGCAGAGATAGCGCTGGTTGTATAGTTGGTTGTTGAGCACACCATAGAAGCGATTGACCTCATCGGTAAAACGAGTCACAGCATAAGATTGGTCACCCTGATGGTCGCCGAGCCTCCTGAAGTGCCCGCACTCTCCGGTTTTCGGTCCCTGATTTGCCATCTGCCACACGACCCACTGAATGACATCGTATCGACCTCGGACGTCACTCGGCATGAACTGGCCAGTTTTTTCCGCTATGTAGAGCATGATCGCGCCTGATTCGAAAACAGATAACGGACCGCCGCCATCCACCGGGTCATGATCAACCAGCACTGGCATTCGATTATTAGGATTAATGTTAAGAAATTCATCGGTGAACTGATGACCCTGACCGATATTGCACTCTTTGATGTTGTACTCGACACCGCACTCCTCGAGTTGAATCGTCACTTTCTTACCATTGGGTGTAGGCCAGTAGTGTAGGTCCAGCATGATTTTTCCTTCTTAAACGATTGATGAATAGATGGTGCCGCAGTCGAAGCTAAGGACTGTGGGTTGAAATATAGCCAAGCACAGTGTGACATTTTCAGTCCCAGAAAGTGAAATGCGCCAAGGGAATGAGTTGAGGTCTATCTCGGAATAAAAGGTCGGAACAAAACAAAACCCACGGCAAATCATTTGCTCAATCAAACCGGGGTTGGCGGGTTAAGCGCAGTAGCGAGAATGGTGCAGTACTCACAGATTGATGGTGAATCACACTGGGTTTTGGTCAATGTGACCAATAGGCGGCGATGTGAAGCCTATATAAAACAGCAACTTAAAGACTGGCACGAAATTTGAATGGTGTAGTCAGATAGTGGCGAAAAACATTAAGGGAGAATTGTTGTGGTCGAATTGATTTTACATTGGCTCGGCCTTGGCGCCGTTATTCTGTTGGTAGCGCGAACGCTGCCCGGCGTTTACGTCTATTCTTTCGGCACTTCGATCATCGTCG
>JBLIIB010000022.1:0-22923 GCA_047634795.1 Candidatus Azotimanducaceae bacterium
GGATATTCAATTTGGGGGGGGCGTTTAGTGAGTTGCCTACCGTTAACTATTCCGGCGGTGCAGTCAGCGCCGATATATTCGTGACTATTACGGCGGCCGTCCCCAGCGACTTTGACGGCGACGGTCTAATTGATGCCAATGACCCGGATGATGACAACGATGGAGCCGATGACAACGTTGACGCGTTTCCCTTCGATCCGGAAGAAACCCTGGATACCGACGGAGACGGCGCGGGCAACAATGCCGACGCAGACGATGATAATGATGGCGTTAATGACGATGCCGATGCCTTTTCTACGAATGCGCTGGAATGGGCGGATACAGACAACGACGGTACAGGTGATAATGCTGACGAAGATCAGCGAACGCAGGCCTCCGCGTTTCTGATGACGCGCTCGACCAGCGCTAACCTCACCACGTTGCACATTATTAATACGTCTTCCGTGCCTCAAAGATTTACAGGAACGCTCTACCAGGGAAGCGGCAACCCTCTGGGGGTAGACGGTGGTGCCCTGAATGTCGGGTCGATAGCCCCGATGGGTCGATTGATTCTGACGTCAGCCAATCTCGAAACGATCCTTGGTGCATCGACCTGGGCGGGGCCAGCGATGCTTGAGATAACGGGCACAGATACCTTTGAATTGATGTCAAAGCTGACAAGCCCGAGCGGGCTCGTGAGTAATACTAACTGTGTTCGTCAGAATCAGGTGCACAATATCGAAGGCTTCGACTCAGCTAATCGAACGTTTGTTCGCTTTATCAATACGGGCAATACGGCCATAACTGATATTGCCGGCTCGCTGATTGACGCTAATGGGCAGGTGATAGGCAGCTCAAACGTGACATTGATCACCGATCTTGCAGCTAAGCAAGCTACTTGGCTTAACCGTGAGGACTTGTCGGCCCTGGCCGGCGAGCAGTGGCAAGGTGTCGCGTCGTTGGCATTGTCGGGCGATTTCAATGATTTGAAACTCTTGAATGTCAATTTTGTTAACGGTGAAACGTTTTTCAATTTTTCCTGCTTTGAGAATCAGGATAGTGGATTCGTTTATCTGATGACTAACTCCCTGAGTGTGAATAATAGTGAGACTCACGTCGTGAATACTTCGACTGAAAGCCAGCAGTTTGTCGCGACCGTATTTAATGCTGATGGGACCATGAAAGGTGAGCCCTGGACGCCTCTGACCAATGGCATGGTTGAGCCCGGCGGCAGAACCGTGTTTAACGCAGCTGACCTGGAGTTGAAGACCGGGGCTGAGCCCTGGGTAGGTCCGGCGCTGGTGAGTGTCAGCGGAACAGGTGAATTTGAATTGATGACACGGCTGAAAAGTCCGAGTGGGCTTATCAGTAATACGAATTGCGTTCGCCGCGACGCTGTTCACAATATTGAGGGCGCGAATTCTGCCAACCGCACCTTTGTCAGGTTCATTAATGAGGGTGAATCAGAAATAGGCGAGATCACCGGTAGCCTCTTTGACAAAGCGGGAGATCCCATCGGCGTGCCGTCGATCCTCTTGGCCAGTCTTGCGCCTAAGGCGGCGGTTTTCCTGAACAGGGACGACTTTGAGGTGATATTTGGTGCAACGTGGTCTGATGAAGCCTCATTATCGGTGAGTGCAGACAACGCTGACTCACTGAGATTGATTAACCTGAATTTTGTGAATAACGAGACCTTCTTTAACTTCTCTTGTTACGAGGCTAGCGTCAATTCCAATCTGTAGCATTTGAATTGTCCTGTTTGTCAGGCTTTCAGCTGCATGCTGGGAATCCCTCAGAAATCGTGTTGAAATGCTGGAAATTTGGCAGGGTTGGGAATTATGCATCATCGTATCTGTCCGGTTTGTGAAGCGGGATGTGGGCTGCATATTGCGGTAGATGGTCGAACAGTCACGGCTATCAGTGCAAACTCTGGCGACCTGTTTTCAAAGGGTCACATTTGCGCAAAAGGACTCTCGTTAGCACAACTTGATGCCGACCCTGACCGGCTTAAAACAGCGTTCATCAGAAAAGACGGTGAGCTTGTCCCGGCCTCCACCGATGAGGCTCTGGAAGTTATTCTGTCCCGACTCAACGCTATTCGCGATTTGCACGGTCCTAATTCGATCGGAACCTATTTAGGTAATCCCACTGCTCACAATATTGGTTTGTCTTTGGGCCTGGGGCCGTTTCTCAGCGCGCTAGGTTCGGTCAATATCTTTTCTGCAGGGAGCGTTGATCAGATACCCAAACAGCTCGCGAATGCCCTGATGTTTGGCGATAGTGACGCCCTGCCCGTACCCGACATAGAGCGGGCAGACTTTCTGTTGATGCTCGGTGCGAATCCTGTCGTGTCAAACGGCAGCCTTTGGATGGTGCCCGGGTTTAGAGATAAGCTGCGTGATTTCAAATCTCGAGGTGGAAAGTTTGTGACGATCGACCCGCGTCGATCGGAGACAGCTCGGCTGGCAGATGTGCACCATGGCATTGTGCCAGGTACCGATGCCTTTCTACTCGCCGCTCTGATTAATGAAATGCAACGCCTTGGCGCGACCATGCCAAACAAGTATCCGCATAATGGATGGGATGTTCTGCGAGAAGAAATTTCCCGGTTAAGCCTCGAGGAAGCGGCAGGGCAAACAGGTATTAGTGGAGATTCCATTCAATCGCTGGCTCAAATGTTTATGGACGCCGATAGGCCGGTTGCCTACGGCAGAGTTGGCACTACTCTGCAGCCACATGGAACACTCACGAGTTTTCTGGTCGAAGTGGTCAATCTGCTTATTGGTTCGCTGGATGCGCAAGGTGGCGCTATGTTCCCTGAGCAGCCCTATGCCGATCCCAGCCGTCGCAGACCTGCCACAGAGTTTGGTCGTTATCAGTCGCGTGTTTCCGGTCGACCCGAGGTGTTAGGCCAAATGCCGGTCAGCGTTCTTGCGGAAGAAATAGAACAGCAGGGTGAGGGGCAAATTAAAGCGCTCGTTTGTGTTGCGGGTAACCCGGTGATATCAAACCCCGACAGTGAGCGATTGGAAGCGGCGTTTGAGTCACTGGAATTCATGGTTTGTGTGGATATCTACCATAACGAAACAACGCGGCTTGCGGACGTGATATTGCCCGGGACTTCTCCTTTTGAAGAAGGGCACTATGATAAGTTTTTAGGATCCATGGGCTACCGCAATGTCGCGCGGTATAGCCCGCCTGTTTTTGAGACCGAGCAGTATCGGGAATGGGATGTTGGATTGGCTTTGACCTGTCTGATTAAAAACCGTCGAGTGCCGGACCAGACCGATCTGCGCGCCTGCGAGGATGACGTGATTGCTGCTGCCATTAGTCGGTACACGACTGATCCAAAAAGTCCGCTTTTTGAACGGGACGTTCAGGAGCTCCTCGCACTAATTGAACCTGAATTAGGTGTAGAGCGACTGCTTGATCTGGGCATCAGAGCAGGTCGTTTTGGTGACCATTTTGGTTTGAAAGAAGGCATAACCTTGAACAAGTTGATAGAGAACCCTGACGGGATTGATTTTGGTGCGCCTAGAGCCGGACGGATCAATGAAATTATAAAGACTGCAAGTGGAAGATTGGAGCTGGCGCCGGAAATCTTAATCAAAGACCTGCGAAAACTATTGCTGAAGGAGGCTGTTCACGATGTGGATGGATCGACACTACGACTGGTAGGCAGGCGCGGAACACGAACTAACAATAGCTGGTTGGGCAATTTACCCATGCTGTCAAAGGGTGGCCGGCAATGTACGCTTGAAGTCAATCCAGTTGATGCTGACGAGCTTGGTTTGGTGTCTGGGGATGCTGCCGTGCTCTCTAGCGCTCAAGGTCGCGTTGAAGTAGAAGTCAGCGTGACTGAAAACATCGCGGCGGGCGTCGTTTCGCTTCCCCATGGGTTTAGCGAAGCCACAAATATTCGACAGCAAAAATTGCAGAAGGGCGGCAACTACAATCAGTTGATTCCGGCCGCGATAGTCGACGAGCCTAGTGGTACATCGGCGCTCAATGGTTTTGCGGTTTCGATTTTGAAGATATAACACTTTTAGGCATCGACTCATGGGCGAACCCCACCGTTGAGCAACAATTTAAATGGGTTGCGGCATTGCTTTCAGGGAAATTCAAATTACCACCAGATCACGTGACACAACATCAAGCCTATCCTGTGTGCCAGGTTCTTTTCTCTAACTGTCAGTTCGCGCTTCTGATTTACGCCGTGAGGCGGGATTGAATTGACACCTTGGCGTGTGGCTAAGCTACACTACTGCTTGTTCCTCTGCGTACCCGGTTTGGCCTGCCCAAGCGAGAAAATTGCTAGTATAGGTATCGGGTGAACCTCTTTGCAGTGTCTAGTCAGTCCATGTCTTCGTCTCTTCGGGTTGAGTCTTACGCCGTATAGCTCGCGTGCTCAATCGACAGAATCAGCGTGGTGGTTTAGAAAACCCACTAAACCTTCGTTACTCTCAAACGATGGAAACCTTAACAAGTTAACTGTTCTTTCGTGCTACCTTCAATCTAATGCTGGTAAGCCAATCTTTGAGTGAGTCCCTTGCTTGAGAAACTATCCGAAACAGCTATTAATAGCTGTTTCGTATTGACCGCAAGGAGCTGTCACAATCTTGTGTGTGTGCCGGATGGGGTAGGGTCGCCATCGGTGCTTCGATGTGATGACCCGGCAAAAAAGTTTGACTAATGGTGGGCATGACAACTTCTACACACACTAGATCTGCGTAGTAGTCGTCGACGGCAGTGCAACTTAGGTTAGTGTTTCGGTTTGCCTCATGTTTTAACAACCCTGCGATGAATTTTTTGATTCTGTTCATGTGAGTTTCCTAAATATTTCAACAGTGTCGACTCCGGAATCAAACTTCTGAACCCAATCCGGAGTCGCGCCGCTCAAGATCAGGCGGCCAAACCTACTTCCGTGCTAACCATCGGCACAAACCCTGGCAATGCTTCGATCTGCGCTAACCAGCGGGTGACATGAGCATATGGTGCAAGGCTGACGTCTCCTTCAGGTGCATGGGCGATGTAGGCATAGTTCGCGACATCGGCAATGGTTGGGTCGGATCCTGCCAGCCAACTGTTATCCGCTAAATGGTCATTGAGTTGCCCGAGTATTGTCGTTGCGACGTTCTTGGCATTTTCCATATCGAGTCCTGCGCCGAAAACGTTAACGAGTCGAGCAGCTGCGGGTCCGGAAGCAACGGGGCCGGCTGCGATCGATAGGAATTTTTGAATCTTGGCTCGTCTTACGGGTTCCTCGGGATACCAATGTCCAGACGGGTCATGCCTTGTCGCGAGATAAACCAGAATAGCGTTTGAATCAGATAACGTGTGTTCGCCGTCTTCGAGCACGGGTACCTGTCCTGCGGCATTTTTTGCTAGAAACTCAGGCGCTTTGTGTTCGCCGGTCATGAGATCAACATCATAAATCGTAGCTTTGATGTTGAGCAGGGCAAGCATTAACCGAACGCGATGTGAATGTCCGGACAGTGGGTGTTGGTAGAGTATCGTTGTCATGGTGTTGTTCCTTGTTGAAGGTGGAATGGTTTTGGGTCGTCGCTATTAGCGACGCGTTACTTAAAACTTTCGAAGCGGATACGATCTGATTCAATCCCCAGGCGTTTGGCTGTATCAGCGACGGCTTTGATGAGTTCATCCGGACCGCACACATAAACCACAGCATCTAAGGGTGCCTCAACAATGAGCTTCTCAATATCAAGGCGGGTGCCAGTTCCGCTGTATTGCACCGATAGATGGTGCTCTAACTGTTCTTCGAGCTCCGCAACAAAGGCCATGTCGCGCCGCGATTTGCCGGTGTAGTGCAGGGTGAATAGTCTGTTGTCTGCGTGCAGTGCGCTTGCCATAGCACGAATCGGTGTGATGCCAATGCCGCCGGCAATCAGGATGCTTGGGCGATCATCGTCATGGAGCGAAAATTGATTAATCGGCCAGTCCGCATTCATCCGTGTGCCAAGCTGGTAGTTATCGTGTATGGCTGAAGACCCGCCGCGGCCATTTTTATCGAGCGAAATAGCGACCTCAAAGGTCATGAGATCTGCGGATTGCCGTGTGATGGAATATTCACGGTCTGTTAGCGTGCCGGCCGCGTCCCTCACCGGTAGTCGGACATGAGACCCAGGTTCCACTTCAGGCAGTTTTTTGCCTGTGGAAGAACTGAGTTCGAAGCTCCTTATATTGGCGGTCAATTGTTTCATCCCTGAAACAACAAGTTCTAACGGACCATTACCTAATGTTACCTCCCCGTCGTTCTGCAACACGTGCTCGGATGCTGAAGCTGCTGGGGTTAGGTCTTTGTTGTTGCTGATTTCTTGAGGCCGTTTCGTTTCGGTATAGCGCGGCGTGATATGTTGTGGGCAGTTCCAGTCGAAAGCGTCGATGTGAATCACAATGCCGTGTTCGATCACGGCAAGATATTCCGGGTCTTCCAGGAGGCTCATTACCTCTGCATTTTCCGGGGTCACAATATCCACGCGTCCCAGGACTTTTAGGCGTCGTTGATTGGGATAATCCATAAAAAAAAGTGATACCCGATTATCCGTGGTGAAATTACCCTGGCTAACGTACTGGCGATTCCCGGAATAGTTGGCGAAGGCGATGGTGTTGCGATCAATAGTTTTCATAAAGCCTACCGGTCCGCCGCGATGCTGGATGTAAGGCCAGCCGGTTTCGCTGACGCTGGCCATATAAAAGCTGTCCCTGGCGGCGATGAATGAAGCTTCTCGCTCAGAGAGTTCATAGTTGTAGTCGTCACCCTGATCCATGGCTGCATAACTCGCTCGACTGCCAGCGCTGGTTTGTAGATCCCTGACGGTTGGGGTGAAAGCGAGTGCTGCGAATTGATGTCCCATCGTGTGTTCCTGTTGGGTGGTGACCGATGAGTGAACTATCGCAAATATCGATAAAGTAAAGAATCACGTGAAATAACAATTTATTATTCCGTATAATGGATTAATGGATCGAATTCATCAGTTAGAAGTCTTTGTCGCGGTGGCGGAAGAGCAGGGTTTTGCCGCGGCTGCACGCCGTTTGCAGATTTCTCCACCCGCGGTGACAAGGATGGTGGCTGCGCTTGAAGATACGCTGGGGGTGCAGTTACTGATTCGCACGACCCGGTCAGTTCGAGTAACCGATGCTGGGCGTCAATACCTGGGTGACGCGAAACAAATTCTTGAGTCGGTTCAGGCCGCCGATGATGCGGTCAGCGGAATCAATGCGGCACCCCGCGGAAAGATCAACATCACTGCCCCGGTCTTGTTCGGGCGAAAGCATGTCATGCCTGTGCTTGTGGATTACCTTAATGCCTACTCCGACACCGAGGTGGAAACACTATTTGTTGATCGAGTGGTGAATCTGGTCGAGGAAGGATTAGACGTGGGTATTCGAATTGGCGGTCTAGTGGATTCATCGCTTCGCGCGATTCATGTGGGTGAAGTGCGCTCGACACTTATCGCTTCACCGGATTATCTGGCGCTGACAGGTCATCCTCGATCACCCGACGACCTTAAAAACCATACTGTTATTACGTCCACGGCCGGAGAATTTTCCTTAAGTTGGAGGTTTTTAGAAGACACGGAACGTTTAGTGAGGGTGAATCCTCGTCTTATGAGCTCCACAAATGATGCCGCTATTGAAGCTGCAGTTTTAGGCTTTGGCATTGCCAGGGTCATTTCTTATCAGGTCGCAGATGAATTGAAGTCGGGCGCTTTAGTGCGGTTGATGGAAGCTTATGAACCCGCTGCCACGCCCGTTCATATTGTTCATCGAGAGGGTCGTTATGCCACGTTTCGCATTCGAACGCTCATCGATTTGTTGGCAGAACGGCTTCGTCAAACACTGGATTACGAGGAAGGGCGAAGACCTCACAGGTCAATGTAATGTCAAGAAAAGCATGCGTACCTGTGCATTAATGTTAGTCCCCGGCATCGTCGGCATCCACTCAATGATGCCCAACCCTGAATTAGGCGCCCCTGCCTCGGATCATTACTGGCGAGACACGCAAGCGCCACTCGCGCTAAAAGTTCACCAAACAATGACTCATTATTATCAGCTTACGGTGGGTGAAGTGTTGAATGGCCCGGACTATTCAGGCTTTGCTCTTTGCTGCTGCGCAACGGATGAAGATCTCCGGCAACGATTTTTTGATTCGGACGAAGGGCGTCGCGCCACGTCTGAAAGACGTGGTGGTTTTCTCTGATACTAAACGTTCTCCGCGTCGGGTTGTCGCCAGCTTTGTGAAATCGGGGGTTTAGGCTCGCAAAACGCAGGGGTAGTCAGCCGCGCTTGTCGCGCGGCGAATATAGGCTTAATAGCCGCAGGGCTACCAGTTTGGCCCGCGACCAGCGTGGCCACCAGCGTGGCCACCAGCGTGGCCCGACCAGCGTGGCCCGACTAAGATGCAATGCTGATATTGATCGGAATACCGCTTGATCGAGTCATTCCGGTAAAGCGCTGAAGGCCTTCCTCATCGCTAACTAATCTATTGGTATTAGCCCCGACCTCTCTCACCGGTGCTTGTTGGCCGGGCGTGCTCCCCCAACAATGGTGCATAGCAACCACACCTGGTTTTATTTTTTTGTTCGCTTTGATGATGGCGTTGATGGTGCCGTGGGCAGATTTAATCACCACCTCACAGTCATCCTCAAGACCTAATGCCTCAAGGTCACTAGGGTGGATATTGGCTGGGTTGGTCGTTCCTGATTTTGCTGCGAGAGCAGGGAGTGACCGTCCGAAAGAGTTGAGGACATATTTGCTCCGGAATCCGATCAATGTGTGACTGAAGTCCTTGTTCGCATCAGCTGATGCCGCGAGCTCAACGAATTCATCAGATACGCCTTCGGGATAGAGCTTCATTTTGCCATTGGAACCCTCGGGAGCGGGCTGAACTTCAATTTGTAGATCCTCAAAGATGTGTCCGCCGGGATTGTCACGCAGATACGCAATATCGACGCGCGAACCCTTGGTGATTCGTTGTAGTAATTCAAATTTGGTGGGCTTGTCTTCGATGGAAATAGACTCGCCTTTGATTTTCACATCTAGGCCAAGGCGTTTGGCGAGGCCCCAGTAGAATTCCCATTCTTCTATCACGTCGTTTTCCGTACTAATCACCGCTTTACTGTACTGGCTGTACGGCTTTTCGTACCAGGGATCTGAGAGCAATGTGACGTCATCTCTTTCCAGAGTGAGCTTGGGGGCCAACACATAGTCAGCCATCTCGGCGGTCGCAGACATGTAAGGATCGATGCATACCAATAGATCTAGTGATTGCATGGCGTCAAAGGCTTTTTGTTGATTCGGGAAGGCCATGATGGGATTGCCTGCGATGACAAACAGTACCTTGATCTGTCCCTCGCCCGGGGTCAGGATTTCGTCGGCTAATTGTGACGTTGGCATTTCCTTCACGCCACTGCCGGAAACCAGTTCTCCTAATTCAGGACGAACGCGGCAGCGCTCGCCATGGTCCCATGCGGTCGGTGCTTCATAAACCTGGGCAACGCGCGGCACATTGGCGGACAGTGCGCCGGGGTTAGGGAGCGTCTCGCCGGCGCGATATAAGCGTCCGCAGATGATGTTAAGTGAGGCGACAAGATGTTGTGTGAGATTGGGGTTTGCGCCCATTTCGGCGCCAGTACCTGTAATTGCGCCACCTCTTGGACCTGCTGCAAAGAGCCTTGCCGCTTCGTCGATCTTTTCGGCCGGAATGCCGGTACGTTTAGCAACGGTTTGCAGGTCATAGGGTTCAACCTCTCGTTTTAAATCAGCCAGTCCGCTTGTGTGCTCTTCACAGAATGCCTGATCATATAGGTCTTCAGAAAGAATAATGCGAATCATACCGGCCAACAGTGCAGGGTCTTCCCCTGGGTTAACCTGTAGGTGAAGATCTGCTCGATTAGCCACTTCACTTTCCCTTGGGTCGACCACGATCAGTTTTAACCCGCGCTTTTGGGCCGTTCTGATTTGACTCGCGGGGCTCACCGAAGGTATGCCGCCGGGAGGGGCATAGTGAGATGCGATGGGGTTGTTGCCGATGATCAGAGCCACGTCTGAATCGTGGAAGAAGTGACCGCCCGCTGTCCAGTAGCCAATTCTTGATCCGACAAAAACCTTGGCTGGTTGGTCAATAGTGACGCTGGTGTAATAAGAAGATGAGCCAATTGCGTTGTGCCATTCTCGGCTGTAGACGAGTTGACCCGAGTTCTGAAAGGCAACCGTGCCGTTGTATGTGGCAATGGCTTTAGGCCCATGCTCTTTGATAATCGCTTTTACCTTGTCTGCGATTTCATCCATCGCTTGTTCACTCGTAATTTCAGTGAACTCGCCCTGGTCATTTTTAACTCGACAACTTGTCATTCGCGCAGGTTGATACATTTGTTCTACGAGCTGTCGGCCTTTGATACAGGTGTAGCCACCGTACATTTCGTTGGTGGTGTCAGGTTTCACTGACAGCACTTTGCCGTCATCAACCTCGGCCACCATTGGGCAGTAAGCGTGGCAGTATCGACAGAATGTTTGATGGGTCGTAGTCATGGTTTCCCCTGCGTATCAATTGTCCGTTTAGAGAGAAAGGATAACACGAGAAATAAGGTCTGGGGTTTGTCCAAATAGCGAACCGGTAGTGTGAGTGATGATTGTGTTAACCGCGTTTGTCTGGTCGGTTTATAACCGCCAGTACGATGACCTCGATAAAGAATCAGTGAGAATGCTGTTTGATGATCAGGCCAAAGAGCCTGTAACGGAGAAGGACCCATGAGCCATCTATTTGGCATATTATTTTCACCCAGGTCTGCGTGGGAATCTATTCGTGATGTTGATGGCTTTATACTTATCACCTATCTGAAATTTGCAATCCCGATTGCGCTGTTGCCAGTGTTAGCCTGGTATTACGGCTATGTGCAAATCGGGTGGGAGTTCGGTGATCGTGTCATTCGACTCACGTCCACAAGCGCGAACCAGATTATGTCTCTGTTTTATCTCGCGATGCTTATCGGCACCGGGCTGCTCGGATTCATGGTGCATTGGATGTCAGAAATCTATGAGGCTAGTCCATCGACTTATAGCAAAGGCGTTCGCATAGCGGCCTACACTTTGGCGCCTTTATTTGTCTGCGGCGCGACGGGCCTCTACTCCGTGCTTTGGCTGGACATCCTGCTTGGCTGCGCTGCGGCAGGTTACGCAGTCTATCTGCTTTATATTGGTGTCCCGATTGTGATGCGTGTCCCGGCGGAGAGAGGCTTTTTGTTTGCTAGTGCGATGGTGGCTGTTGGATTGGTGGGTTGCGCCGCGATGCTTGGTGCGACGGTGATCCTTTGGGAAATGGGCGCGATGCCAGTTTTTAAAGACTAGATTGTTGGGTCTGCTTTTGTTCGGTCTAGAGCTGACGAAGAAAGTCGAGGACGCCCCAGTCTTCCATTGCTGTTTGGGTACGCAGCAGCATGGCATCCTGCCAGCCGACGCCGAGTGCGTCGCATTCTTTTTTAAAAATCTCTATGTCGGTATCGGCGTGCGAGACACACACGACGGTCTGGCTCACTAAAAGACCAAATCGATAATCGTCTTCGAATTCTGATTGGTTGTAGTCATTAATACCCTCAAGCTTCAGGCCATTGACGTAGTTGGACATCAGTTTTGTTTCGAGCGAACGCCGGGCGGTCGTTTGCATGCACATGCCTTGTAGTCGCGCAAAATCCCAGGCGCCCGGTGCAACAAAAGGAAATTGCCAATCGATCACGGCAAAGTCGCCGCCGGCGTCGGTAGGGAAAAACATTTGTTTTGCATGGTAGTCGCCGTGTACAAATGTAAATGGGCGAGAGGCCTCCCATTTCAATAAGGACTCCCGGTTTTCCTCTGCGTAGCGAAGTGAGGCCAGCGATGTTTCCGCATCGTCGTAGATTTTCTGCGCAACTTCCGCTCCTCGTCTGCCGGCGTCGAAAGCGGCGCCGAAAAATGAGGTTTCATCGAACTGAACCATCCAGTCTTTCTGCCGTAACGTGTCTTTTTTTCACCAGCGAGCATGAAAAGCGGGTAGGGCTGCCAGTGCGATTGCTATCTGATCCGGTGTGATGTTCCAGCTGGGACATGTTGCTGGTGCGAGGTCGCTCATTAGCAATACGAAATCCTGCGTAGCAGGGTTATGGGCTTGATGCAGGCATCTTGGCGCCGCGATACCAATGTCTGGAAACTCTCGATAGAAGGAAGTCTCGCGACGATATTGATCGTAGTTAGCGATGAGCTGCGTGATGATTTCTGGGTCATCGCTGGTGACCTTTGCGACCATGCGAGCGGGCAATTCAGTGGGTTTGTCGTAGGTCACACTTAGTATGATGACTTCGGCGGTTTGGCCTGGCATGTCGGATTTTTTCGCATCGCAATTCGTGACACTTGCATTCCCTCTATGCGGCTTAAGGACTTCGTTCAGCCAGTCATTCGTAAAGTCTTCGGGTTTACGGGGAATCGTTGGCACGGGCTGTCGCTCAAGTGGATTGTCCTTAATGTGTCAGGAGTTCCGGCGGGTTGCAATATCGTGCGCAATTAGTTCCTGGTCGAGAAGAAAACATGCTCAAGATTGGAGTGGCGTTTTAGATTGGCGTAGTGGAATAGTTGTATGAAACCGTCTGCTACTTTTCAGGGCGCGGTTAACTCATACTGTCACAAACATTATTAGAGAGAATGCCGGTATGAGTGCATTATTCGGCCCTGTGGTTCAGCAAGGATATGTGGTGCCTGATGTTGATGCCAGTATTGAACACTGGCTCGCGCGCGGCATTGGACCCTTTTTTCTGCAGGATATTAATGGTTTTTCCGGTCAATATGATGGCGGGCATATCCTGGCAGACATGCGGGCAGGATTTTCTTTTTGTGGTGATCAACAGATTGAAGTGATTACGCCTGAGGGTGAGCATCCGTCGATTTATAAAGACTATCTTGTAGGCAATCCCGCTGGCGGCCTCCAGCATCTCGCTTACTGGGTTGATGATGTCGATGAGAAACTTGAGGAATTATCAAAAGCAGGGAATAAATTTAAGGTTTGGCAGCGGTATGGTGAAGCGCCTGGCTACAAAGCGCATGCCTATATTGACAGCGAAACGCATCCTGGCGTGATGATACAGCTGATGGCAAAGAGTGATTTTTACGAAATGTTTTTTGGGATCATGCGTCAGGCGGCAGACGAGTGGGATGGGCATACTGATCCGATTCGGATGCTGGATATGTCGACGGGAGTACCTAGGGGTGTGCCTTACAAGCGATCTGTCTGAACTTTTGTAACTTTGTTATTTAGTGGCAAAGTTTTTCCACTCTGGCCATGCTCTAGATAGGGTAGAAGTTGCATCTAAGGCCTTAGGCGAAAATGAGAGTGTAGTTTTCTTGATGTACCTAACGTTAGTGGTGAACTCACGATTCTTGAGTGGTTTGCCCCATGCTCCGTGGCCTTTTGCGTTAAAGGACGTGCTTTGTCTTCTAGGGGTCTTCTAAGGATCTCAGAATTTCTTCGGCATGTTGGGCGCAAGCTCACCCAGCAGTTTGGCTTCTGTTGTCTTTCCATCCGACACGGCGACCAAAAGGTCACTCCCGCCCAGCTCCAAAGCAACTTGCAGGCAAGCACCGCAGGGCCATGTGAGTCCGCCGGAGGTTTTTGGGGAGGCTAACGCCAAGACTGCGGGCGTGCCTTCTGCGTTGGCTACGCTTGCGAACAAGGCAGACCGTTCTGCACACATGGCTAAGCCCAGGGACACGTTTTCGACTAATGTGCCTCTTATAATCTCGCCCTGATCAGTGATCACCGACGCGCCCATGCGAAACTTGGAATAGGGGGCATAAGCTAGTTTTCGTGCTTCAGTCGCGTGTTGGATGGCTAATGCGACGCGGGAATCTTCTTTCACTGTCTGGCTTCCTTAAATCGTGTTCAAGTGGTTTTCGTTTAGTGATTACGGCTTTTTGCTCTGCTCGCCAATCGATGTCTGATATGCGACATTCAGATATTATCGCAGACCAATATTGCCACTTAGAACTCGGGGGAGAGCTTAAAATTTGGGGCGCTTCAGCGAGTATCTACCGATGCATCAGTTTTAGTAAAGGTCACGGTAGTGTGGTTTCTCTTACGACTGAGGATTTTACAGTACACCCCTTAACTTTGACCAGCGATGCTTTATTGATATAGGTCGCTGAATAGCATTCGGCGAGGTTAGCGCGATATTCTGCTGAGCAGCCGACCTATCCAACCCTCAGTGGGTTCCAATTGCTCACTAACGCTTTTACCGAAGGTGCTGTCGGCAAAATGATATCGCTGCCACTCCGCCTTTAGTCCCTGGCCTTCCTGCAATTCCTTAACCATTCCGCGGATGAGTAACCCAGACTCGCGCTCTGGGCTCTGGCTGTTCTCGCTGGCGTGACGCATCCCCAGCAGGAAGGTGTGGAAACGGTTTTTGGCCAGTTTTGTAAAATGATCCTGGTCATCCGGGTGCAGTGGGTCGCCCTTGCAGCCCATTAGCCAGATCTCCTGTAGCGAGACGCGTTGTAGTTTCACGGTTGTAGTTTCACAGTTGTAGTTTCACAGTTGTAGTTTCACAGGTGTAGTTTCAAAATAAGCTTTCGGTCTTAAGTCGTATACCTTTCTTACGTCGAGCGGTCTCCGGGGGATCAAATTGATCCGGAATGCTTGGCTGTTCGTAACTTTACTATGTTGTGTTGAGTACTGTGTATGCCGGAAGGACCTGAAATAAAAAGAGCGGCAGATCGACTGTCTGCGGCGCTAAAGGGGCAGGAACTCATGGGTGTGCTGCTGAATCATGATGCGGTGCGCCCTTACGACAACCTGATTTCCGGGGCTAGCGTGCAGCAGGTGTATAGTCGTAGCAAGGCGATGCTGATTGAGTTCAGCACCGGAATAACCATGTACTCCCATAATCAGTTATACGGTGTTTGGCGGGTCAATAGGCTTACGACAGCGCCCCTGGCTAACCGTCAACTGCGTATAGAGTTTCGCACGCCTTCTCATGCCGTTCGTTTGTACAGTGCAACAGACATTAGTATCTGGGAAAGTGACCGGATCGAAGATCATCCGTATTTACAGAAACTCGGGCCGGATGTGCTGGACGAATCTTTTAGCGTTTCAATGCTGATGAGCAGGCTGAAAGACAAGCGTTTTTCACGACGTTCATTGGCTTCTCTGTATCTGGATCAAGGTTTTGTTGCCGGGATAGGTAACTATCTTCGCTCTGAAATCCTGTTCACCTCGCGTTGTGACCCATCGCTCAAGCCAGAAAACCTTGATGATCAGCAGCGACGGAAGCTGGCGCGTGAAACCATAAAAATTAGCCGCCGCAGTTACGAGACAGGTGGAGTGACCAACTTGTCTTCTCGTGCAAATAAATTGAAACGCGAGGGGTCAGAATTTGAGCGATATCGTTTTTATGTTTTCGATCGAGAAGGCCAACGGTGTTATGAGTGCGGCGACACGATTATCCGAGAAGAGAAAAGTTCACGTCGGATCTATTGGTGCCGCTCCTGTCAGGCTCGCGTGTGAAAACCGTCAATTCGCGTTGACGATTCGTTCGACCAATGCTGCTCCGATGCAAGCAATCGGTGGAATGATGACATGGCCGATAATTCTGATGATGAGATTCAAATCAATGGGCCAATTTGAGATGCCGCGTATTCTGTCTTCGTGAGAAAAATGTGCTTCGTGCTGAGCGGTGCCGTGTGGCGAGATTGCAGATCTCAACTTTGTGAGTTCGGCCAATTTTACGGTTTTAGGTTGCTAAGTCTGCGTCTTGAGCCTGCGAGCGTAACGATGATCAGACATATTGCCGTACTGATTCCGATGATAAACCCAGCCCGATAGTATCTGGATACGAAATTCAGCATCCAGTGTCTGTAGCGGTATAAACGCCATGGCGTCGGCAACGATTAAGGCGTTAATAGTTGCTATTCTGGCGACTAAACCGTAACGATCCGCGTCGTATACATCAATTCAAAGCGATTGACTGTAGTTCGGTATAACGTAGTTGACGATGATTCTCCTAGCTACAAAATGATCAATGATGATCCAGAGTCATGTGCTTTGAATAACAAAGACGACATCTAACATTGTGGATTGTGACGTTTCGACAATGAAACGAAGGTAGAGACCGTTTTGACTGAGACCAAAAAGAAAACCGGTCAGGATAACGACGTATCGCCAAAAAGGGGTTCGTTTCATTGCCTTTCTAACGAGGGAGCGATCCCGATTGCTCGATGAAGCCTCCAATTGGGTGAGTATCGCCTCGGTGCTTTCCTACAGCTTAACGAGAGCGGCCGTCATGAGACTAAACAAGAGTGTTGTGCCCACGAAGTGGGGATATGGCAAAGTGCTTCTTACGAGATCTCCCGTGCTCAGCGTGCTGGCGACGATTTATAGCCCCCCCCCCGTCGAAAGCACAATGAATAAGGCAGGTGCGATGAGAAGGTGCGTGCGGCGAGAGAGATTAAAAGCCCAGTGGGTCATGGTGCCGTCAATTCCAACAGTACGGCCATGATGTTTCTGGTCCTCGGGCGAGCCTCAAGTTTGTGAGTCGCGGTGTTACGAGCCTGAATCTAGCAGTATGGATAGTTTTTCCTGCAGTTGTTTCAGTCGGTAGGGTTTCTGAAGGAAAACAACCGCTTCCGCTAGTTGGGTTGGCATGACGACGTTGGAGTAACCACTGCACATCATAATCTTTGTGTTTGGGAAATCATTAAGAATCCGGCTTGCGGTTTCTACGCCGTCCATCTCGGGCATGGTGACATCGATCATGATGGCGTCAAATTTGGTTGGGTCACGATTGATTTGCGTTATGGCTTTGATACCGCTTGCGACTGAATGCGCTTCAATACCAATGCTTTTCAATAGACTCTCAGCCATCTTCCGAACGGATGCGTCGTCATCAATAATCAGCACGCAGCCGCTGAGCCTAGGAATAGAAGCTTCCTTAAGCTCTCGCAACTCATGATCGGGTGCGGATACTCTGGGTAGAACGACGCTTATCTTCGTCCCGGAATCTTTGATTGTTTCAACCCTGATTCCGCCTAAGTGATCGCGTACGACACCCATAACAACGGCAAGTCCCAAGCCTCGACCAGTAAACTTGGTGGTGAAAAACGGATCAAACAGTTTTTCCTTCTCGCTTTCGGTCATGCCCGTGCCATTGTCTTCTACTTCAATGGCAACATACGGACCTGGTTGAAGCGTTCGGCCTAAGTGGAATTTGGAACGCCAATCGTCTTGGTAGGTAATGTGGTTTACTTGAATTGAAATTTCACCCGGTTTTCCTTCTAACGCATCTGACGCATTTTTGGTGAGATTCATCATGACCTGTGCGAGTTGGCTTGCATCACCTCGCACCCAGTAATTTTCGTCTGCGGTAATGGTCAATCTTGCGTCTTTATCTAGCGCCACCAAAAGCAAATTTCTTATGTCTTCGATTGTTCGATGCAAATTCAGGCTGACGAGATTACCTGACCCACGACCGGCATAGGTCAACAGCTGGTCGCAGAGTTGCGCAGCCTGTCTTGCGGCATCATCCATGACTTTGAGGTCTTCAAGCAATTCAGGCCGTTGCTTCATTAAAACATCGAGCGTGCCGGTGACGGACATCAGGAGGTTGTTGAAGTCGTGTGCGATACCTCCCGCCATTACGCCGAGGCTTTCTAGTCGTTGGCTGGCGACCAGGCGGTTCTCTAGCGCTTTGCTTTCGGTCCGATCCATCACAACGCCCGCGATGCCTTCGGGGCGTCCTTGACTATTGCGACGTGACGCGACCGCCCAGATTTCTCTCCATGAGGGTTCTTCACCATGATCCGGGTGAGCTCTGTATAGGTTATGCATTTGTTCGGCATTACCTCTGTAGAAATCTGCGAATGATTCCTCCAAAAGTATCCTGTCCTCGGCATAAATGGATTCCCACCATTTACTCACCGACTGGTTCTCAATAATCATCTCGCCATAGGGGTTTTCTGGATCGTCAGGATTGAAATCCAGTGAAAAGGTTCGAAGTCCAACCGTTTCGAGCGCGAGAAGTTTTAGTCTCTCGTTTTCTTCAATGATGCGTGCGCTCTCTGTTTCCACTGAAAAGTCGCGCAGTGTAACCCACTGGCTGGCTAGTTTTTTACCAGAGAAGATGCTCTGCATATAGATCTTCATCGGTACGTTACGTTTACCCAATGGAATATTGACCAAACGCTCGATGTTTTCGAAACCACTATCTTCGACTTCTTTACCGTAACTCAGAAACCAGGTGGGTATGTCTCCATGGAAAAGCTCCGTCAGATTTTGACCAATGATCTCTTCTCTGCGCTCAAAACCAAAGAAGAGAGCGAAAGATCGACTCGCCTCGACGATGATCGCGTCCCGAAGTTTTTTTTCAACGATTGCCTGCGATGCGGTTAGGTCAATAGGATATCTAAACTCAAAACATACCATCGTATCGTTTGTCTGGGACATGAGGGCGCTTAGCGCCGCAGCAGACTTTCGTTCTTTCTTGAAAAACAAGTAATCCTCGTTGCTTTAGCTGTATTTTTTGTAGTTATGGACTATCTTCGCGCTGGTTACAACCGGCCGGTTGGGTGTTGGGCTTGTTTATCCGCCACCGAAACAGAGTTTAATTCGCGCCGCAAATAGTCGGGTGTAAACGTTAGTGACTTGCGCTTTGTGGTTCGACAATACGGACGGCGAGGACCAAGATGAGGCTTAAGTAAAGTTGATAAGTTGACGGTGAGATGGAGCATTTTGATGTACTAATTGTTGGCGCTGGTGTCTCGGGTATTGGTGCGGCTTACCACCTGAAAACACAATGCCCTGATAAATCTTTCCTCATCATGGAGGGGCTTGAAAGCTTTGGTGGTACCTGGCTCACGTATCAATATCCGGGAATTCGATCAGATAGCGATCTCTACACATTTGGTTATCGATTCAAGCCCTGGACAGGTTCTCCGATTGCCTCTGGCTTGGAGATACGCTCGTATATGAGTGAAGTCATTGATGAAAACGATCTCAATCAGCACATTCGCTATCAGCACTGGATCAATACAGCGGCGTGGTCGAGTGAAGATCAGCGCTGGCTTGTCTCGGCGGAACAGAAAGACACGGGTGAACGAGTCACCGTTTCTGCGAATTTTCTTTGGATGTGTCAGGGGTATTACAAGCACAGTGAGGGGTACACGCCGGATTGGGAAGGGTTTGAGCAATATACGGGTGAGGTTGTTCACCCGCAGGTCTGGCCCGAAGATTTTGACCACAAGGGCAAGCGTGTACTCGTGATTGGTTCGGGTGCGACTGCTGCGACTTTAGTCCCTGCGATCGCAGGCGAGTGTGAGCATGTAACGGTGCTGCAACGATCGCCAACATATTTTGCGCCGGGCAGGAATGCAAACGATCTCGCAGACCGATTGAGGGCGCTTGAAGTTGATGACGCGTGGATTCACGAAATTGTACGCAAAGAGATTCTCTTCAATCAGGAGGCGTTTACTCAGCGAGCGATTGAGGATCCCGATACCGTTGCCAAAGAATTAATTGGTGTTGTCCGATCTCTTCTTCCTGAAGGATATGACGTCGAAAAACATTTCACTCCGCAGTACAGGCCTTGGCAACAAAGGCTGGCGTTTGTTCCAGATGGTGATATTTTTCAGGGGATATCGTCAGGAAAGGCGTCTATGGTGACAGATGAAATCGAACGCTTTACGGCTGACGGCGTTGAACTGAAATCCGGGGATTCCATTTCTGCTGATGTAGTGATCACGGCAACGGGATTTGATCTATGCGTTCTTGGAGATATCGCCTTTTCTGTCGATGGTAAACCTGTGGACTTCGCGGAAACGGTGACCTATCGCGGCATGATGTTTACTGATGTACCCAATATGATCTGGATTTTTGGCTACTTTAGAGCGAGCTGGACCTTACGGGTTGATTTGATCGGTGATTTTGTGTGCCGACTGTTGAAGCACATGGATGAGCAAGGCGTCTCGTCAGTGACACCCATGTTGCGTGCAGAAGATGAAGCAATGCAACTTTCTGGGTGGATAGACCCTGATAACTTCAACCCGAATTACCTTAGACGGTCAATGCACAAGATGCCCAGGCGTGGTGATAAAACCGAGTGGCAGCACTCTCAGGATTACTGGCGCGAAAAAACCGAGATTCCAGAAATCGATCTTGGAGACTCTGTATTTCATTATCGCTAGGCTCGATCTCTTGATGAAAAAGCCAAAACGATTTTGAGTGCGTGACCCGGCAGATGTTGAGACTGATAAAGAGCGTCGCTGGAATCTAGTGGGCTGAAAGAAGCCCTTAGCCGAGAAGAAGCCTTTAGCCGAGAAGAAGCCTTTAGCCGAAAAGAAGCCCTTAGCCGAGAAGAAGCCTTTAGCCAAGAAAAAAGCCTTTGCTCGCTGTTGCGAGTAACGACTTCCCGAAAACACCGGCGTCGAGGTTAAAACGCTGCGGTGTGGTGCTCATGACGGGTGGAGTTTAGACGCGGTACCCGATGGGCAACATGTAAACCATTGGATCGAATTTCACATCGGCCAGCGAGGTGTTGATTTTTGCTTCCGTGCTGATGTCGGTGTACCAAATAGATCCGTTGACCAGCCAGTTGTCGTCGATCATATAATCGAAGCCGACTTATGCAGACAAACCCCAGCTTTGCTTGAGGCTGAGATCAGCGTCAACGCTACGTGGTGGTAGACCAACGATACCGTCGAGCGCCAGGTTAAGGTCGTTATCGACGTCTTCGTCAAAAATATCGTCGTGTTGATACCAAGCCCAATATAGGGGTGAAACTTCTCGCCACCAAAAGCGGGATAGTATTGAAGTATTAGCGTTGGCGGTAGATGTTTTGTATCGCCGGCGTCCAAGTTCATTTCGCTGATTTCGCTGATTTCGATCTTGTGGGTGAGGGGTGTGGGGAGGCCAGAAGCTCTAATCCCCGATTGTCGCGAAACATGTAAACCCCGTTATCCCTATTTGTGTTTCATCTCCTACATCGGCTTCGGGAAGCGTTACGATACCAGCGATATCGATAGAGTCACTGCTTGCATCGGGCTGAACGGATGCGAATCCTGCTCGTACAATCCAGTTTCCTTGTTCATGCGCCATAGCGATAGTCGATTGCTGTAATAAGACGAGCCCTATTACGGTCAAGACAATCTTCTTCATGCTTCCTTCCCCTCCCTTAGTGAATTCTCATGTTGAGTAATCAAACGTTACGCCTAGTAAAGGCGATCAATGTTGTCCCAGATCAACTAACGATGATGATTTGGTTTGGTCATATTGCTCGATAAGCGGGGAGGAACCCGCGGGCGCTGCGTGATGTAAACCATCAGTTTGTGCCGAAGGGGAATGTCGAGAAATCGGATTGAGCTGTTTCAGTTCCAGGGTCGTGGGTGTTCTTATATTTCATATAAATGAGCAGAATAACTTGTTAAATATGGGCCTATTCTGCTCGGTTCGAGGATAGGGGAAATTTGTATTATAGATATCATAATAATATCGTTGGCGTTAGTAGCTCTTTACCGGGCAATTCATCCAGGCCAAGTTGTTCGGCTAACTTTTTGTGAAAGTGTCGCGGTTTGGTTTCTCCGTAGTTCGCAAAGATTGCCTTGCCGGGTGATTTGAGTCCGCGCTGGGCACACGGCAGATTGAGTGTGTCTTGATTAAACACCTTGGCAAGAGCGCTTAGCTTAGGGGCTTCTCTATAGTCGTCATCGAGACCCAGAAAGTGGCATTTGGCAGGTGCAGGGCGTTCTTCACCCTTTGGCACCGGCAACATAAACATGCACTCATGGGTACATTGCTCCGGGTTGTCGCCGTCGGGCTTAAAGCGATAAAAGATCGGATTAAAAGATCCCCAGGGGCTGATGTTCGGGAACACGCTTTAGTAAATCGGGTCCAGAAGTTCTGCATCACTGATGCCGTCAACATCGTCGCCCAGCGTCTTGGGTATCGCTTCGCGACGCTCCTTGCCTGCGATAGTGCGTTTTTCTGTGAATGTGCCTGTGAGTACATCGCTCGGTAGTTCATCCATACCTTCAACCAATCGACCGGCGACCCAGTTGCACAGGTGCAGGTCAGCATGGAACTTTTCACCGTCTAGATGGTGGGTTCGGTGGTCAAAGTATCCGACTCGATTGTCCGTCGTTGTGACCCTCACTCGCCCTTCTTCAACTCGCTCATAGATGCTGCCCTTAAGTTCATGGCGCTGTCGTATAAACGGTGTTGCTTCCATGTAGGGGTTGTCGCTCATCTCTTTAGTGACATGTGGGCTGCCCACGTTATGTGCTGACATGGCGCGAGGGTAGTGACCAAACACATCATATTTTGAATTAGCGTCACCCAAGGTGCTGAGCAATGTGGGGTGAGCCGCGACCGTATGGTAAGCCTCTGAAAATGCTTCCTGTGCTTTTTTCCAATTACATGGGAGCTTTTTTGCGACGTGGGCCGCTTTGTACCTGCTCTCGAAAGGCAACAATGTGAAGTTGTTAGCGAAATCACCTAGGGAATCTTCGAGCGATTCAGCATCCGGATCTGGATTGATAAAGACGAATCCTCGCCACGTACCCACGCTACAGTTTTCAGGGAATGTGTTTCTTCCGATACCGTAGAGAAATCCCAGTGACAGGGAACTTCTTTTAACTGACCTTCAAGTGACCAAGCCCACCCATGGAACGGACATCTGAATTCTTTGAACTGCTCCCCGCTTTCGTGAAGCAGCATGCGGCCGCGGTGAAGGCATGCATTGGGAAAAGCTTTAAACCCGTTTTCGGCACTTCGAACAACAATGTAAGGCAAGCTGGAAATGTCGTAAACGAAAGAATCGCCAACGTTGGGGATGTCGTCCGCGTGGCATGCCATCGGCCAGACCTTTTTTCAAAGCTTTTCTTTCTCCAGTTCGTGAAATTCACGCGAATAATAGATGC
>JBLIIB010000023.1:0-22879 GCA_047634795.1 Candidatus Azotimanducaceae bacterium
GACCGGGACTACGCGAACTCCCAATCGGGTTCTCAATGCACTTGAATCCCAAGGAGTGGGCACAACTAACGCTGATAGAGGAGGGTTGTACAGAACGAATAACCACCCAACTATTCGAAAGTCTGATCATAAAAGGTGACACCATCGTTGATGTTGGCGCTCATGTCGGTTTTTATAGTTTGTTGGCTGGGAAACTCTCCGGAGAAACCGGCACCGTCATCGGTATCGAGCCTCAGCCTGCCAACTGCGAACAGGCGTTGAACAATATTCAAATCAACAAGATGGAAACAGTCAGCATTGTCTGCGCCGCGATTGGCCGTCAGGAAGGGTGGGTCAATCTCAAACTGCAAGCATCCTCTGACACCAGTCGGTTATCCCTGCTGGGCGATGGTGTAAATGACCTGAACACAACGTTTCACGTCCCGGTCTGCAGACTCGATACTATGGCCCACCGGCATCAACTTGGTCGCATTAAGCTACTAAAGATAGATGTCGAAGAATTTGAACTCGAAGTCCTTGAGGGCTGCGGGGAACTGCTTAGCAAGATAGAAAACATCATTCTAGAGCTCTTGCCAGAAACACCGAATCACCGCAAACAAAAAATACTGGACCTGCTTGTTTCAAACGACTTTGAACTTAAGCAAGTGAACGGCCTTCCTTTTTCTTCAGAGCAGCCATTGCCCGAACACAATGTTTGGGCAAAACTCAGGGTTTAATAATATGCGCTATGCGATCTCGGGAAATACTGAGATGCAGTGATTGGTGTGAAGCTATAGAGTTTTTAGAGCAAAAAAAAGGCGGCCACTTGGCCGCCTTTTTATCTTTCGGTATCGCTTACATCTCTACTTCAAGTTGTAAGAAAACCTGACGGCCCCGTGCGTAGTTCAATATAGTATCGGACAAGCCAATACCACCTGGGAGCAACGTGTTGTTAGAAGTATCAGCGAAAGGTCTTCCGCCAGAAGTCACGACATAAAGCTCATCAGCGAGGTTTCTACCCATAACAGAGACTGTCCAGCCACCGTCTGCCGCAGCAATATAGGCTCGGCCATTCACCAGCCAGAAAGATTCCTGGATAAATCCACCCGGATCTTCGTTCTGTGTTTCATACTCATCTGTAAATGAGGTGTTAAGACCTAAGCCCCATTCGAGATCATTCCCGAAGGACGCGGAATAGTCGAAACCAACATTGAAAGCATAGTCCGCAGCCCCCGAAGTTGATCGACCGTCGAGGTCATACTGATCAAGGACCGCTGGGTCTGTGACGCCTGCTGGTGGTTCTGGAATGAATCTATCGGAGAAGGCTGCATCCAGGAGAGACAAAGCACCGTAGACAGACAGGCCATCAACATTCGGCAACCATGTGAGATCCGCTTCCAGTCCCTGTGAAACAAGTTCACCGGCATTGGACGTGCTGAACTGAACGGTTGATGCGTTGAATGACTGCACCTGCAGATCTTCGTAAACATATCGGAAAGCGGTCACGTCGAGTCTAACGCTACCTGCAGCGAACTGACCCTTCATGCCGAACTCGAACCCTTCACCTTCTTCAGTCTGATAAACCAGGGCACCAAAGTCGCCGCTAGCAGCTGCTGCTGCCAGAGATGCACTCGGGAGTGCACTATTGTCTACTCCACCTGCTTTATAGCCAGTTTTATAAGCGCCATAAAGGTTGATGTCATCGTTAAGCACATACAGAAAACTCAACTCTGGAGAAAGGTTGTCGTCTTCAAACTCGATATCACCCGAAGTGAAGCCATTAGGCACGAAACCTAATCCCAAAAAGTCGAAGAAGAAGTGAACATGAGGCACAAGAATGTCCTGCGTACGCTCTTCTTCTGAATAGCGAGCACCTGCCGTCAGCTCCAACCGCTCAGAAGCCTGAACCGTAACGCTAGCAAAGATAGATTGTGTTTGAGAGTCAGTCGTATGGATCTTGCGCCAGTCATCAGAGAACCCGGTTGCAGGATCAATTGATGGTAGGCCGAAGAGTGGTGCGAAGTTAGCACCGCCTACAGCTTCCTGAGACGTATCAAAGATCAACTCTCTGTCCTGATAGAACGCGCCAAGAATGAAACTAACGCTATCATTGATGTCACCGGCCAATCGAAATTCTTGAGCAAAAGCTTCAGTTTCGTTGACCGTGTGGTTGCTACCGATGCCGTTGATGTCATAGCCGTATGAACCCGCGCCTTGTTCTTCCAGCTTGAAATAACTGCTGACAGAAGTCAGCGTAATACTGTCATTGATATCCCATTCAACCTGCAATCTTGTCAGAATCGTATCCAATTCCTCGTAGGGCTCCAGGTTAATTCTACCGGCAACGTTTTGAGCGAAAAGCGCATTGTGTCCGCCCAGCGCAATGGAACCATCATCAGAATCACAATCGTGACCTGAAGGCATTGACTGTCCCGCAAAGTTGCTAGGCTGCGGATCACCTGGGACGGAGCACAGAATATCAATGTTACCCACCGCGTCGGTTGCTTCACGCGATGTAATGGTTGTTTTGAAGTTAAGACTCAGATTGTCGGCAGCATCCCACGCCAAAGTCAGGCGAGCACTAAAATCTTCTTCGCCAAAATCATCGGGACGACCTGGTGCTGCGTTTTCCCAGATCTCATCGGTCTCCGAGTATCGCAGCGCGAATCGTGCGCCAAAATTATCGCTGAGCGGGCCAGATACAAAGCCGTCAACGTAGTAACCGTCCATGCTGAAGTCTCTGCCTGCAGAGAGCTTAGCTTCCAGTTCATCACCGGGATTGGCTGATCGGAATGCAACGACGCCGGCAGAAGCACTTTTACCAAAGTAAAGAGACTGCGGGCCTTTCAGCACATCGACTTGTTCTAGGTCAAGAAAGGCAGACTGGACCATTCGCATTCTGCTGATCGTGACACCGTCAATGTCGAGCGCAACAGCTGAGTCAAATGCAGCACTAATGGCCGAGCTACCTACGCCTCGCAGGTTGAGTGTGCCGCCTGAGCCAGAACCGCCTGATTGGACGTTAAAGTTCGGGATTCGTTCTGCGATTTCGCCGACCTGGTCCATTTGAAAATTTTGGAGCTGGTCACCGCCAATAGATGTAATCGAAACTGGCACATCCTGAAGTGTTTCGTCCTGGCGTCTCGCCTGCACGATGATTTCGTCGATAACACGGCCTTCAGCGGCTAGCGCTATACTGGCTGGTGCCACCAAATTAATTGCAAGTCCACCTAGCACAAGAGCCGGTAGCTGTTTGATCCCTTTCATGAAATTCCCCCTTAATTGAACTCGCTGACTATTTTTCAGCGGACGCACCTTAAGTGAGGCACCCCTTCACGTCAAACTGACAATTACTTTTTTATGAACAACACGTTTTCGCTCTGTTTATGGGCACGACAGGCGTTTACAATCAGAGGCGACTTTTTTGTCAATCAGCGATAACTGAATTTTGAAGTGGCTTGATTTTTGGTTTCCAAGGAGAACCGGGCAAAGAAGACAGAGAAAAGAAAGCACGATTGTATCCGTGTATAAAACTCTCTTTCATGAAGAAAAAGCCATGACTGTTGCGGCACAACCTGGACTCAAAACCTTTAGTTAAAACCGGAGCTTAGAACGACAACTTAAAAAAAAAGCTTAAAGCTACAAAGCCATCGGCGCAATACCGACGCGCGACAACCCCTAAGGGCAAGTATCCTGAGGATGTCCAGAAAACACCCCGAGAGGGACCAAATTAGCTGGAATTACGTCGCAGACTCAATCCGATTAAACCTAGACCAAAGAACAGAAGGCTTGCAGGAGCTGGAACGCCTGTAATTTCACGCTCGAACTCTTGTGCACGCGAAGCTTAAAAACCCACAAAGGCTGAGGTCGTCACGAAGAAACAGTCTCCATTCGTTGTAAGGTCATCCAAAGAGACAGGATCTATTGAGCCGATACCCATGCGTTGACCGGGATACCGCTGGCACTCGCGATGGCTGCCAGAGCAAGCGCCTTAGTTATCTGAAGGCCCGGCGTTGGTATGCCGTCAGTTCAGATGTCGATGATCCTTGTACCAGCGTCGTTGCCAGCACCGAGGATGTCATTAATTGCCAGCTCAAGCACAACGCCGGTATGCGTATATCCAACGGCAACACGATAGCTCGCTGCCGTAAACATTGAGCCGAACGCCGCAGCTTCTGCATCATTTGTGATACGAGTTGCCGCAAGTGCATTGCCAAAAGCGGCTACCAAAGGCGTAAGCACTAACAAACACCTCATCACCCGCTTGACCGCTCGCCACTATACGTTGGTGTAGAAATCGCCGTTAAAAATTGATGGGTATGCCAGATGTTGAGTTGCATAGTCGCTACCCGTTGAGGTTAAGAATATACGAACTTGTCCCCTTCTGTACGCAAGTTAGAAGCTGGGGGTCTCATTATCCCTAAAAAACAATAACTTACGGAGATGTTCATTTCAAAACACAAAAACTATAAAAAAGTTCTACTTTTTTAACGCGCATTTGAGCCGTTGTACCAGTCTCGTCATCTTACGCCCGCTTTTTTTTGTCGCCGCAGGACAGTTCAAATTGCGCCCCCCGCAGCACGATCAGCCCTGTGGGAGCAGCATCACAGCGTCTTACGTTTGTGGCTATTAACGCGGCTATCCGGCTTTATCTCATTTTCATTCATTGAGGTTGATGAAGTTGTTCCTAACGAGACCCCAATCGAAATAGCCGTTATTCCAACTTGCCGGTTGTCTTGTCGGAATGCTGGAGGGTTGCAAGAATGAGCTTGTAGCTTTCGATGGACTTCTCTGTGCCTGAATCGGCATTCAGGCTCAACTCACAGGCCATGAAGATCATCTCTCTTGTTCGTGGACGCGGAGAGTACGGCAACACGAAAAGTCGGATATTTCTCGTTGTCGCCCGAAGTGCGGAAGAATCAACTTCACCCGCGAGTGACAGATCAAGCGACGTAAGACTGAGTTCTGAATGACACGCTAGTGGAATCATGGTCTCGATAATATCTCTTGCCTGCAATACAGTGAATACAGTGATACCTCTCTTAAAATCGGCATGATTGAAGCCAGCCCTACCCGAAACAAAGCATCGTCACCAAAGGGCCAGTACTTCATGAAGTTAGGTCACAATCTGAAAATGTATTATTACGCGAAACATCTGATTCATAACGATCGGATCGAAGATACAATGGCAGCATGAAACGAATATTAAGACAGTTGCTTTCCATCATCCTGAACCGATTCGAGTCGGGGGACGCCCCGTTCGTTTACAAGCCGTCGCACCGGTACATACTGATTTTCATGTGCCTGCTTTTTCTAGGCCTCGCTGCGCTCACCTTCTATCTCATGCCGCCGGGAGATTACAGTTACAGCTTTCCAGTGTTGGTGTTCGGCGGCACGGGCATATTGGGGATCATTATCGGCACGCTAGGCACCGACCGAGCGGTTGCCAAGATATGGGGTTCAAAATGAGCCCCCTATTCAAACCACCCCTCGGTGACCATATGACTATATTTCGTCGGGACCCCGGCGAACTTCTAGGCACATTTTCTGAGCACTCAATATTGCTGGACAACGACCACTGGCCTTCGGTTGAGCACTACTATCAGGCCATGCAGTTTGAAGAAGCCGACTTACAGGATCGAATTCGACAGGCCCGCACACCTAAAGAGGCAGTGAAAATCGGTGATCCCGGCCTCCCAAAGAAACTTCTGAACAAACTCTGGCAGAAACAGCGAGCAGATTGGCCCCGTTTAAGGTCGATTTATATGACCCGTGCGCTTTACATTAAGTGCAAGGCATATGATGAAGTTGCCCAAAGGTTGTTGGAGACCGGAGACCTGCACTTGCTGGAGACCAGCCAATATGACTACTACTGGGGTTGTGGCCGAGACCAGCGCGGCGAGAACATGTACGGTCAGGTGCTCATGAATATCCGTGAGCGATTGCGTTCAGAGAACGCCAAGGGATCCGAGTAAAGCTCCTTGTTGTGTCGCGTCGTCACAGGACTATTTCTCGCCAAGTTGTTTAAACTAACCGGGTTATACGTTTTCCGCAGCGATACTTAATTATCAAGCGGCACTCAGTGACGCAGCGGCATCTAGTCACGCAGCGGCACCTAGTCACGCAGCGGCACCTAGTCACGCAGCGGCACCTAGTCACGCAGCGGCACTCACAAAGAATCGTTACTCGTTATGCTAATCAAACTACTCATCCAGGTAGGCCTCGCAGCACTGCTCGTCGGTTGCACGGTACAACCCGCGCCCATCATGCAGGCTGAAGTAGAGCGACGGGTCGAAAACGACCTCTGGCTCCTCAAAATGACAGAAAACCCTGTCACGGGCCCCATTTCCATCCATGAGGCGATGGCCAGAGCGCTTGCCTATAATCTTGATTTGAATCTGGAACGATACAAATCGAATCTTATCGAGACTCAATTCGAATTATCCCGATTTGATCAGTTGCCTAAACTCGTGGCTGACCATACATCAGACGGTAGAAGTAATTTTTCTGGCGGTGCAAGCAGGTCGCTACTCACTGGCGCACAGTCGCTGGAATCATCGACTTCTTCAGACCGATACGCTCAGCGGGATGACCTTGGGCTGAGCTGGAACATCCTCGACTTCGGCGTCTCATACTTCCGCGCCAAACAGGCAGCGAACCGTGTGTTACTGGCGGAGGAACAGCAACGAAACGTGGTCAATCGCATTCTGTCAGATGTTCAGAAAGCCTACTGGCAAGCGGTAAGCTTTCAGCGACTCATCAAGCAACTCGAATTGTTGATGCACAAAGTTCAACTGAAATTATCTGACTCTAGAGCCATAGGAACGCAGGGTCTGGATACTCCATTGTCAGCATTGATTTATCAGAGGGAATTGATCAACAACACGAGGGAGCTGTATCAGCTCTACGAAGGACTCACCCAGGCCAAAGTAGAACTGGCATTTCTGATGAATGTATCAATGCACCAGAGTTTCGAATTGGTCGCTTATGACAAACCTGATGAAGCGCCCCCGCTCCCCTTTGAACTCGACATCATGGAAACTATCGCGCTGGAAAACCGTAGCGAATTGATGGAAGTGGGCTACCAGAAGCGAATCAACTCGCATGAGATAAAAGCCACCTATGTAGGCATGTTGCCCGGCATCGATCTCAACTATGGGCGCAACTACAACAGCAATAGTTTTCTCTTTAACGCTGATTGGAGCAACTACAGCGCAAGAATCAGCTGGAACCTGCTGAACCTGTTTCGATATCCAGCGGCAAAAAGGCTGGCCGAGGCACAAACCGACACACTGGATGCGCAACGCCTTGCACTCAGCGCTGTCGTGTTGACCCAGATACACGTCGGCGCCGCCAGATTCCAACATTCGCTAAGTGAGTACCAGATTGCCTCTGATCTTCACGCCACTCAGACCAAAATTCTGAGCCAGATTCAACGCGCAGTCGAAGTAGAATCCACCAGCGAGCAAGTGCTTATCCGAGAGGAAATGAATGCGCTACTGGCAGAGGTCAGATACGATATTGCCTACGCTAATCTAGAGGGCGCTTTAACGGACCTCTACTTTGCCATGGGTTTGAACCCAACCCTAAACGAATTGGATGCAAGTGACCTGGCAACCCTGACACGCTCACTCAAAGCGTATTTTGAGACTCAGAAAAACATAACGCATAGAAACCCGTCACCTAACAACAAGCTGCCCTAAGGAAACTTACCGTGAAACGCTTTCTGACAGATGACGTGAATCATAGGTTCGTGCGACTTGTCCCCTTAGTCGCCCGGATTATCTCTGCCGCCTGTCTGATAAGTTACAGCGTCGTCACACTGGGTCAGGATGCACAGCCAGTAAGAGGTCTGGTTAATCCAAAGAGTCAGGCTGTCATGTCTAGCGAAATTGCCGCAAAGGTCATCCTTCTGCCCTTTAGCAGCGGCGATGCATTTAACAAGGAAGACACACTCGTCGAATTTGATTGCTCTCTCTATCAAGCACAGCTTGATGCCGCACTGGCGGGCAGAGATATAAAAACCAAAGAGTACCAAAATGCAGCAAAGCTGCTCACCTACAAGGCAACCAGTCGCATCGAAGTAGAGATTGCCAGAAGCGAAATGAGGGAAGCTGAGGCGCGGTACAAAATCGAGAACCTCAAGGTTGAAGGCTGCAGCATCAAGGCCCCCTATAAGGGTCGCGTTATTGCACTAATGACCAATGAATACGAAACAGTGAACCGGGGTACCGAGTTGCTCTCAGTACTAAGCGATGAGCAACTGGAAATCGAACTGATTGTCCCCTCAGCCTGGCTGGGGTGGTTGAGAAAAGGTGACAGGTTCGGCTTCCATATCGATGAGACCAATCGATCCTACTCAGCAACCGTTTCCCGCATTGGCGCCATGGTAGATCCCATTAGTCAGACTATCGAAATCATTGCGCTATTTGATGAATCTCATCAGGACGTCCTTTCCGGGATGAGTGGTAATGCGGTCATCGAGCGGATTCGGTAGGCCCGTTATGGCATCCAACAACCTAAAGTCTGACAACGAAAACCTATCGACCCTGCTGGAATTGGAAGCCGAGGCGCGCCGGGCTGAATCGGAAAAAGCCCTGCAATTTCTCATGGTAAACGAAACAAGGCGTCTGATTAATTACCGGCAGGCTTTTCTCTTCAGCACCATGGGAGGAGCCTTGCACCGCGTAGAGGCGGCTTCAAGTCTGTCGTTGATCGATAGAAATGCGCCTTTTATTACCTGGCTGGAAGCCACAGTAAAAGAACTGCACAAAGCGGATCAAACCACAGCAAGAATTAGCGTTGAAACCTTTGAACCCGCTCAAGCGAACCGCTTCGAAGAATTTTCTCTGCCCCACGTCATATCCTGCCCGCTGCTGCTACCAGACGGTCAGAAAATCGGCGGAATATGGCTCGCAAGGGAAATCCCCTGGGAAGATCACGAGGTTTTGCTCATCGAACGGTTGAGCGAAACCTACGCCCATGCTTGGGCTGCACTGTTGGGCAGAGACGCCTTCCAGCGTCCCACCTTAAAATCAACGTTTACATCGAAATGGGTGATCCCTGCCGTCATCGCTTGCCTGCTTCTGGCGAGCTTGTTTCCAGTGAGACTATCCACCGTTGCTCCCGTGGAGATTGTTCCTCTGAACCCGGTGATTGTCAGCGCCCCGATGGATGGCGTGATTAAAATTGTGACACAGTCGCCCAACACTCCAGTAAAGAAAGGTGACGTGGTGTTTAGATACGAAGACACCAGCCATCGAAACGCGTATCAGATTGCTGTTAAGTCATTCGACGTTGCCACCGCTAGACTTCGCAAGGCCAAGCAGGGCGCTTTCGGGGACGAGTCATTCAAAGGTCAGGTTGCCCTACTCACCGCAGAGCTTTCACTTAAAGAAACGGAACTAGAATATGCCCGAGAACTCTTACAGCAAGTAGAAGTAACGGCGACCATTGATGGATTGCTGGTCTATTCCGACAAGTCAGATTGGACGGGCAAGCCGGTTGCCATCGGCGAGAAGATCATGGAAATCGTTGATCCCAGACACGTGCAACTCAGAATTCTCGTTCCCGTGGACGACGCCATCGTACTTGTAGACGATGCCGAGGTAGATGTTTTTCTGCATGCAGAACCGCTCACTTCAATCAAAGCACAGGTCACTGGTGCCAGCTTCAATGCCTATCTCACCCCGGCAAAAGTTCTCGCTTATCGCGTAGACGCGAAAATCATCGACGGCCATGAACAGCTCAGAATTGGTTTGCAGGGTTCCGCCAAAATTTACGGCGAACGCGTCAGCCTGTTCTTCTACGTCTTCCGGCGCCCCATCTCTTCTCTGCGCCAGTCCCTCGGTCTATAGCGTTGCTATGACAACTGTTTCTAAAACAGCGCTTTCTACTACAACTACTTCCATAACAACAAGGGATGACCCTGCCAATCTGGCATTGCCGGTACTGCGAGAGGATATCCAGTTATTGCCTGGCCCGGAAGCTTTGAACGGCTCGCCAAGCTGGGCAATTTTTGATCCCATTAGACACAAGTACTTTAGACTCAGTTGGGTAGCCTTTGAATTGCTTTCTCGTTGGCGCGCGGGAACGGCCACGCAACTCGTAAAACTCGTACAAAGTGAAACAACCTGCCCTATAGAACTCAATGATGTCAGGCAACTCATAGCGTTTCTGCATGCCAGCAACCTGACATTGGCATCCGCGAGCGGACAATCTCAAGACTATACCGTTCAGCACAACGCATCGCGCCCGGACAGGTTGAAGTGGTTGTTTCAGAACTACCTTTTTTTGCGAATCCCACTGCTCCACCCGGACGCTTTTTTTCAAAGGGTCATTCGCTATCTCGACCCTCTGTTTTCGAGCTCACTTCGAAACGTGCTGTTAGCTATCGGGATACTCAGTGCGTTTCTCATCTCTCGCCAGTGGGAAACCTTCTCGACCACCTTTATTTATTTTTTCTCAAGGGAGGGCGTCTTCTATTTTGCGTTGGGTATTGTTTTTGTCAAAATCTGCCACGAACTTGGCCACGCGCTCACAGCAACGCGGTTCGGATGCAGAGTCGCCTCCATGGGTGTCGCCTTTCTGGTTTTTTTCCCCGTGCTTTACACCGACACCACAGATGTTTATCGGCTGACCTCAAGAAAGAAAAGGCTTTATGTTTCGGCCGCGGGGATACTCACCGAGTTTTACCTGGCACTTATCTGCTTGTTCCTTTGGACCCTGTTGCCGGACGGCATATCGAGGAGTGTGGTTTTCGTTCTTGGAACAGTCAGCATCACCCTTACCGTCCTAATTAACATGAATCCTTTCCTGCGTTTTGACGGCTACTACTTTATGGCTGATGCCCTGGGCATGGAAAACCTTCAGGATCGCGCCTTTGCGATGGGGAAATGGAAGCTTCGGGCATTATTGCTTGGGCTTAAAGACGCTCCGCCGGAGCGCCACACCCGCAGCATGCAGAGATTCCTCGTGGGCTATGCATGGTCGACGTGGGTCTACCGATTTTTCTTGCTCGCCGCGATCGCATCTGTTGTTTACACCTTCTTTTTCAAGCTACTCGGGCTCGTACTTTTTCTTGGAGTACTGTATACCTTCATCATGTTGCCTATCATGAAAGAGATCACATTCTGGCGAAAACAAAGCGGCCGAATAGGCCTTCGGCGCGGCGCTGTTCTGGGAAGCGTGGGCCTGATTTTACTGCTCCTCGTATTCACACCCTGGCGCTCTTCGATCGGGGTGCCGATGATTGTTGAGCCGAAAACTAAGACAACAATATTCGCACCTGCGCCGGGTCGAATCGCCTCAGTTCAGATTTCAGTCGGAGACCAGGTAAGCGCGGGTCAAAGCCTCCTTGTATTGGAATCTCCCAGCCTTGAGGAAGAACTTCGGATGACCAGAATCCGAGGCAACGTGTTAACTTTTCGACTTCAGCGAGTAGCCGCCAGTGCAGACGAATTGGAGGACAGTTTGGTGCTTCTGCGCCGCGCGCAGGAAAATCTAAGTCAATTGTCAGCGCTACAGGATTTGAAAGAACAGCTAACGATTCGCAGCCCCATTGATGGCACTATTGTTGAACTTAGCGAATCCCTCCATCCGGGTCGATGGATCAATAAAACGTTGCCCATCGCCTATATTATAGATCCGGGCGACGTTGTCGTGCAGGGCGTTGTTCGTGAAAGCGATCTGGGTCGGATCTTACCCTCACAAAGTGCGCGCTTTGTGCCCGATCAATTGACCGCCGCCAGCATGGATACTCGAGTCGTCGCCATCAGCCAGGCAAACGTGTCACACCTCGACATGCCTTACCTCGCATCGGTCTACGGCGGGGGTGTGGCTGTCCGGCAGAATGAAGCAGGTAACCTCATTCCCGAAACGTCGGTCTATCGACTGACGCTGGCGCCCGTCAGCGAGTCACCAATGTCGGATCAAGTGATACGCGGCGTGGCACAGATTGAGGGAGAGCCAAAGAGTTTTGCACAAAGAGCTTTTGAGATTATCGCCGGGGCATTGGTACGAAGTTCAGCGTTTTAGCGAAAAAACGTGCGCCTAAGCGCTAGTACAAGTTCTGGCTTTAAACCCGGATTAAGGCACTCATCAAATTCTGAGCACGCGCGTCAAAGATGTCGCTTGCCGTATTCAATTGCTCTGTAAACGGAACAACGCTTTCATTAAGCGACCCCGTGAGGTCCAGCAAGCCTGTTAACGGTGCGTTGATCAAGGAAGGGACAGCCGAAACGTCGCCTGCCAACATCATCGAATCGTCCTGGGCTTCAGGTAGCACAAGGTCTTCGCTCACTGAAGCCGAGACCGGAACGGCAGGCAGCACTCGGATAGTGGCTTCTCCATTCGTGTACTCATTGTATCCGCCACTTAAACCCTGAAAGGTCCAGCTACCAAAGTCACTGAGTTGAACCGTGTCGCCGGCATTACCATTGACGGTCAATACATTGCTCGAACCTGACAACGCCAGCAGGTCCAGTGTCGATAATCTCAGTGTATTAGCCCCCGCTCCCGTTAGGTCAATGACTTCAATATCGCGATACAAATTGTTCCCGACGAGGGTAAGGTCCAGCGTCACACCATTGCTATCGGTGAAATCAAGGGTATCGGTACCACCACCCCCATCGACTCTAAGCACATCTGTGGGATCAAATACCAGTGTGTCGTCACCGTTCCCGCCAATGAGGACGTCGTTGCCACCCGCACCTTCAAGAATATCGTTTCCATCAGCACCAATGATCGCATCATCTGCGAGACCGCCAATCAGCGCATCATCACCTGCCGTTCCAATGATTGGTGCTTCCTGCCGATAGTCCGTCCCAAACACGATGTAAGCTTCACCAGAATAAGCGCCGTTAGGCGACGCGCCGTAAGCGCCGATGATCAGATCATCATAGCCATCACCATTGATATCACCGGCAAACGAAACTGCTTTTCCTGCATAGTCATCAAAATCAACACCACTTAGGACAAAACCCTCAGAACTGGTGCTTTCTGCCACGCCCCCCGTCGCTGTGAGACTCACGGGTACGAGCGTCGAAAGCTCAACGGTAGCGGCAAGGCTGGTAGCCCCAAACAAGACATAGACCGCGCCAGCATCGACGCCATAAAACGGGCCCCGTCCAAGCAACACATCATCGAAGCCGTCGCCGTTGATATCTCCTGTCGAATCCAGGCTAAAACCACTAGTATGATAGGCATACAACGCTCCATTGATGGTGACATCAGCAGTAGCTGTGAGCGTCTGACTGGCCGCGAGCGCGCCGCTTTGGCCAAAGACGACATAGGTCGTCCCTGAAAAATCGTTTCCGTTAGGACTCGCGCCCGGTGCAGAAACAATCAAATCATCAAAGCCATCACCATTAATATCGCCCGCGAGGTCAACCGAGGTCCCGGCATAGTTTGTTGCGGTCCCCGTCAACTCAAAACCAGTAGTCCCATCAAGCGTTGAAAGCTCGAACTCTGCCGTACCGAAACCACCCAACTCACCATAAATGACATAGGCAGCGCCGGCGTAGGTACTCGCGTAGTGCGCACCGATCGCAATGTCCTGTAACCCGTCGCCATTGAAGTCGCCGGCGCCGGAAACGAAGTTGCCACTTTGATCACCTGTTGCAACACCATTGAACACGGTCCCGTTTGTACCATCACCGGCTGCGAGGGTAGACAGCTCTAATACACCCAAGGTCAACAAGGATGAAAAATCGGATCGGCCATAAACTAAATAGGTTTCTCCCGAGGTAGCACCATTCGGATTGGCTAAGTGTCCGCTAACCAACAAGTCGCCGATACCATCACCGTTCACATCGCCGGCATAAGCCACTGAACGCCCGGCATTATCGTCAGCTTCAATACCTCTCAGCACAAAACCATCCGTTCCCTCTGGTGTCAGGTCAGACAGATCATAAGCACCACTACCACCGCTACCCGCTAAAAGCGTCGAAAAGTCGGCGCGACCGAACACAACATAGACATCACCAGAAGCATCACCGTTGTAATCTGCGCGCGACGCACTAATGATCAAATCAGAGAAACCATCACCATTGAGATCACCGGCTGCAATAGAGCGACCACTTAGATCCCCTGCGGAAACACCTCTTAGAACAAAACCGTCTGTGCCGTCACCGCCTGCCAGTGTCGATAATTCGAAGGAAGGTCCAAAATCACTGGATTTACCGAAAAGCACATAGGTTTCGCCAGAAGAACTCCCGTTAGGGCTTGCCGTGACAGAGGTGATCGCAAAATCATCATAGCCATCCCCATTGACGTCGCCCAGATCCGCCACTTTAAATCCGGCTTGATCGTTTAACGCAACACCGTTAAATATTGTGCCGTTGGTGCCTAACAGCGACGACAGCTCAAACTCATTGTTTGGGCCCACTGAAATATTGACTATCGCCGATGATGTTGTAACGCCATCAAAAGACGTGGTGTAGCTAAAAGAATCGACAACCGGCGTATCACCAAAGTTCAAATCGTTAAATACACTCTGGCTGTTCGGGTCATAATCCAGAGTACCGTCAGCATGCACCGTAACCAGACCACCGAGATCCGTCGTGACCTGCACGAAACCCAAAGCCGGCACGGCTGTCGTTCCAGACGTCGCGCTGGTCACTGATACAACAGAAACATCAAGCGCCAGGTTTGCATTATCAAACGCGTCATTGGTCAGCACGTTGATCGTGAGGATAGCGCCTGCCGTTTCATTGACTTCGCCTTCCGCAGTATCGGCGGTGGGCACGAATAGTCTTTCTCGGAACGCAATTTCACTTGTGTCACCAAACTGGTTGGACAAGTCAGTCGCAGGGCTATTAACCGTGCCATCGGGATCAGCAAAGCTGACCCCGATGGAGGGATTATCGTCTATACCATTCGTGTCTATGTCCGTAACCGAGAAAGTAAATCCGGACTCGGCACTATCGTCACCCCCAGCAAGGTCGTCATCACTATTGGTGTCCAGATAGTCTGGCGTTAGATCACCGTCTGAATCAACGGCAGTATTGCTAAAGCTTCCGCCAAAAGCGCCTGTCGTTAAATCATTGCTATCGAACAGATTGATAACTCCATCACCATCTATGTCATCGTCACGAACATCACCGTCGTTCGGTACGTATCCGGCAGTCGCTCTGAACTCAATGGTGTCAGCGACACCATCGTTATCGCTATCAAGATCCAGATAATCATCAATCCCGTCTGCATCACTACCTACGGAGGCTGTACCAATGGATGCACCGGTCGAGATGTCGCTGGTTGCGGCATCAAAAACGTCCATCAAACCATCGCCATCATTGTCCCCCGCCGCTGGTGAAAGCTCGGCCAAAGACTCCGCCAAGCTGATCGAACCATCCGAATTGGTATCTGCTGCAATGATTGCTGCAGATGCTCCGCTTTCAAACAGGTCGCTTAAGCCATCGTTATCGCTGTCAAGATCCAAATAATCTAGTACGCCATCGCCATCAGTATCGGTAGCCAATCCTTCATTAATGTTAAGAATGCCGTCGTTATCTGCATCGATGTCGCTGATGTTGGCAACGCCATCACCATCGGTGTCGGCTCGGTCGCGATAATCAAGATCAATAAATAGCGCAGGGTTCGCATCAGAACCATCCGCCGCAGTGTCATCATCTGTGTCGCTAAGATTGAAGATACTGCCTGTTAAGTTCTCACCGTCGAGATCAATATCGGTGAGGTTGCCACCTTCAAATATGTCAAAAAGTCCGTCGGCATCCGCGTCCAACATGGAAATCAGCGACCGGGGCTGCCCATCACCACGTTCGGCAATATCGTCGATGCCGTCGTTATCGCTGTCAGCGTCGACAACGTCGTCGACAAAATCTCCATCGGTGTCGACCGGTGACAAACCTGTAGCACCCCCATCAAAGGTATCGTCGATACCATCAAGATCACTATCCATACCTGATGGTGGTTCATAATCTTCTGTCGTCTGCGCTTCGACATTGTCGGTGATCCCGTCGTTATCGCTATCGATATCCAAATAATCGGGAATCCCATCACCATCGGTATCCGTCGCAGGTGCGCCTTCATCGGTATTGGCAATGCCATCACCATCGGCGTCGTCATCTGAAATATTGGGGAGACCATCTCCATCGATATCCCGAAGGTCATCCCGGTAGTCAAAATCGATTGATAGCGCAACGGCGTTGTTCCCATCTGCGTCTGTATCGTCGTCGGAGTCAGAGAGGTTAAAGTTTGGACCCGCCAGATTTTCATCATTCACACCGGCATCAATCAGCGTGCCGCCTTCAAAAATATCGAGCAGACCATCGCCATCAGAATCAATAGTAGAAGTCACTGAAACGGGCTGGCCGTCACCTCGCTCTTCGATATCATCCAGTCCATCGGCATCACTGTCCGCATCCAGTAGATCTGTAAATGCATCACCATCGCTATTAACCGGTGACAAGCCAATGCCGCCAGTCGCCCCAAGCGCGCCCGCATCATAGGTATCATCAAGCCCATCAATGTTCAGATCCGTAATACCCGTCCCGGTACCGGAGGGCGCGGCATAGTCCTGGGTTGTTTGGGCTTCTACGTTATCGGTGATGCCGTCGTTATCACTATCGATGTCCAGGTGATCATCAATGCCGTCATTGTCAGTATCCCGGGTAATGTCGTAAGCGATATCCAAGACGATTCTGGCTGAGTAAGATTCCGCGAAAAAATCAACATCAGCAGGGATGGTAGCAACCACGTTGATGCCCGGTGTTCCCCCACCAATATCAATCACGGTCACCGTGAAATCAGCAAGACCAACAGTGCTAAAGCCCACGTAAGACTCGCCGGTCTGCAAATCCGTTCGAACTTGCTGCCCGCTGTTGAAATTTAGCGCAAAGACCTCTAGCGCCGCGTCAAGATCACCGTTGGCCTGCAAATTAGTGATCGTCACCACATCGCCAATGGCAAGCGTCGTAGCCGACAGGTCGATATCAAAATCGTTCGAGTCAGGCCCATCGGTTAGGTCAATATTGCCAGAGCTAATCGTACCAGGAGCAACCCCCTCATCTGCATTCAAAATGCCATCATTGTCGGCATCTATGTCATTCGCATTTAATATTCCATCGCCGTCCGAATCTCCTTCCCGAAAGTCGAGATCCGTTGTCGGCGGCGCGGCATCGTTGCCATCAGCGGCAAGATCATTATCACTATCCGCGAGGTTAAAGACCGACCCCGTCAAATTTTCATCGTTCACATCTTGATCGTTGAGATTGCCGCCCTCAAATATATCGACCAGGCCATCGCCATCGGTATCCATGAGTGACGTCAGCATGGTCGCCGCACCATCTCGGCGCTCCGCAATATCACCCACACCGTCCGCGTCGCTGTCAGCATCCAAAACATCGGCGACAAAATCCGCATCGCTGTCGATTGGGGTCAATCCGATTCCGCCGGAAACGCCAAGTGCGCCGGGATCAAAGTTATCATCCAGACCATCAGCATTAACGTCGGTGATCGTCAGTCCAACGCCCGATGGCAGGATGTAATCAGCGGTTGCCTGAGCTTCTACCGTGTCAGTAATACCATCATTGTCGCTATCAATGTCCAGGTGATCGGCAATGCCGTCGGCATCGCTATCCAGCGTGGGCTGAATCATGGCAGAGATTTCAAACAAAAATTGGACGCCAAAACCCGTACCCAGGTCGTCAACCTGGCTTGGTGTTGTTGCGTCGAAACTGATGCCTGGCACACCCGCGCCAATATCAATAACGGTCAATTCTTCGTTGATCGGGCTATTAAGACTCGTGAGCCCGCCAAACTGCTGACCCGTACCCAAGTCACCTATGTCTAACTCACCGGCGTTAAAGGAAAGCGAAAAGAATTCCCCTGAACCGTTAAGATCACCATTGGCCAGAAAGTTCGATACCGTGACGGTGTCGCCTATCACAAGGCCGGTACCGGACAGGTCGACGTCAAAGCTGTCGGTTGCGACTCCAGGGGCAACTTCAAATGCACTGGTGGTCACGAGCACCGCTGTTGGCCCCAAAGCGCCTTCGTCGGTATTCAGAATGCCGTCGTTATCAGCATCGATATCGTCCGCATTGTCGATGCCATCTTCATCCACATCCAACAATTTGTTTTCGCGAAAGTCCAGGTTCCGCAGCGAACCTAGGGCGTCTGAACCGTCTGTCGCCAGGTCGTCGTCGGTGTCCGCTAAATTAAAAGTCGTGACAAAAATCAGATTGTCATCATTGACGTCTGAATCACTAATCGTACCGCCTTCAAAGATGTCCACCAGACCATCACCGTCTGTATCTGTCGAAGACGTTAGAGAAGTTGGTTGGCCATCGCCCCGCTCGGCGATATCGTCAACGCCATCACCGTCAGCGTCTGTATCAATCAGATCAGCCACGCCATCACTATCTGAATCGATCGGCGTCAATCCAATTCCGCCCGTTACGCCTAACGCGCCAGGATCATAGTTATCATCTAGGCCATCATTATTGCCATCCGTAATCCCCGATGCGATACCAGATGGTTGGATACTCCCGTTCGTTTTCTGGGCTTCAACATTGTCGGTGATGCCGTCGTTATCGCTATCAATATCGAGATAGTCGTCGATACCATCCCCATCGGTATCGGTATTCTGCAAATAAGCGATATCAAACGTAAAACGCGCGCCATAGCCAAGACCCACAAAGTCATCGACAGAGGCCCCAGAGGCAGCGTCAACCGTGATGCTGGGATTACCGCCTACATCAATGACCTCTACCGCTGTATTAATGGGAGCAGTGAGAGCAATTTGTCCGGTGAACTGCTGGCCCGTCCGGAGGTTATTAAAAAGTTGCGCGCTAGGCTCGCCTTCATTGAATTCAATGGAAAAGACTTCTCCGCCCGAGTTTAAATCCCCATTTGCCAGTACATTGGAAACAGTAACCATATCTCCAACAATCAGTCCTGTACCGGACAGGTCGATGGTCACGGCGGTGGTATCAGGTCCATCGGTGAGATCTATCGGATCCGATGTGAAGCTGACTAAAACCTCAAATCCTTCCTCCGTATCTAAAATGCCGTCATTGTCATCATCAACATCAGTGGCGTTATCGATTGTATCGCCGTCGGTGTCTATGAGCAGCCCGCGCCATTGATGCTGCGCGATCTCGGGCACGATATTTTCGGTTTCGATCGTGCCCGTCTGATGTTCGAGATCCCAGTCCGCACCCAGGTTTGAGTGACCAGAGAGATCTGTCGAGGCAGCCACATCAGCGCCTGTCAGACTAGCGAGGGTGTCAGCAGCTAAACGCCCTTGTTCACCCTCAGCAAAATTACAGCCGTAAATCAGAATGTCGGCAGATTCCCCAAGTGCTTCGCCAATCAAAGCTAATTCATCAGAGAATTCGCCCTGCATGTTCTCAAAGGTGAGTGACGCACTGCCCAACTGCAATTGCCCTGCGTCACCATGACTAATGATATGGATGGCGCTAATACCGGAGCGGCCCTCCAGGACTTCTGCCATCTGCTCAAGGCCATCCCGACTCGCATCCAGCAGCACAACTTCAGCGTTCGGATTAATGCCTGACAGCAGGGTTTCGTAGTTGTTCACGGAGGTGTCGACAAACACGATCTCGCTCACAGACGACGGTGTTTGTGTTTCTATCAGGGCGGCCAATAACCCGTTGCTCTGGTCTGTGTTCAGCTCGGCATTCGTATCATTGCTAGATTCAGCCGCGTCCAAGGCCGCCTCTGCCTGCGCTTCCGCAATGGCATCGGCTTGAACCTCGACACCCGTTGTCAGGCCCGCTGCATCAAACATGAAGCGCGGTTCAAGAGACAATGCCAGTTCGGCCATGGGCAATGAGGTATTTTCTTCTAACCCAGGCGCACGTCTTTTCAATTCCGGCGCACCTCTCCTCACTTCCGGCGCACCTCTCCTCACTTCCGGCGCACCGCTGCGCCCTCGGGTTTTCCCGAATGCGGCCCTAGCTGACCCGATCGCCTTGTAAATTATTGATTTAATTATAAATATTCGTCAATACCCACAGAGATGAACTGACCAAAATGAACTGACTAAAATGGACTGACTGTTCTGCCGCGACCCAATTTTAAACTAGGTTGTCGACCAAACTTGTATTTCTTTGTTAGCAAAATCATACATTTGCGCTAATCAGCGACTAAATCAGATCACCGATACTCAAAACATGATGGATTTCTTCGGATTGGAAACCGATAGTCATCGGCCGGGTGACACCCGGCAATACGACCAGGTCATAAAGCTCTGACACCAACCCATCAAATTCAAGGCTATGCTCGATGTCGCCGGTGTCGATATTGATGACCTGAATACCGCATCGGGGCGAGGCATTTTTCATTCCCAAACGGTCCTCGAGCGGCAATCCTGAAAACGTTTTGTTGTTCCGCGGTCGAGACAATCCCACCAATGCATAGTTGTTAACGAAAGCCATGCCCCGAAGATATCCCGGGCAGAACGCAACCGGTTCGAAAGCTCCAGTCTTTGAGTCGATGTAGCCGAACTCACCAAGACCTGAATTGAGCACCCAAAGTTTATCTTTGTACCACCGGGGCGAGTGCGGCATAGAAAGCTGATCGGCAATAATGGAATCGTCATCCATATCGACAACAACCCCGCCATCCACGCGTTGGTCACGCCAGCCGTTGTTGATATCCGATGTGCTAACACTGGTGACATATCGAGGCTTGCCATCACGCAGGGCAAGCCCGTTCAGATGACAACGATCTTCCGCCGCAAGTTTGCTGATGAAGCGCGGCTTCCAGATCGGAGCAAAACTATTTTTCTCAGAAGCGTGGGCAACACAACTAAACAGTGTCGCCACAAAAGCTAGATCCCCGCTATCGGTCAACACCAGGTCGTGAACGTCCAGATCGCCGGTGACACTTGATGATTGTGGAATATAGAGACCATCATAACCCCGGTAAATCTGATCCTGCTGGGTCGCGCGCTCCAAGCGCCAGATCTGATACAAGGTGCTGACATAGAGTGTCTGCGCATCATCCGTCGCATAAAGGCCCATACACCTGGGCATTGTTCTTTCGAACACCGACAGTTGCCCGTCTGCCTGCACACCTAAAGAAAACAACTTACCCGCCTCGTAGGTGGTTACCATAAGACTGACCTGCTGCTCCGCCATCCAGTTAGTGAGGTTTCGGGTCGTCGTTATCTCGAGCGCAGGGGGCTGTTGACTCATAAACAGCCTGACCTGTGATTAGGATGAAAAGTCATAGTAAGGAATGTCGTTGCATGGGATTGCCCATCGGTTTGCCAATCGATGCTGCATAAGCTGAGTGTCTCTTAAACATCAGATGCCAATTTCATAACATGAAAAATTTGTGAACGTCTCGCTGTTGGCGAAATTGAGATTGAGCAACTTAAGCGCATTGTCAGTCGTCGTGACTGACAGGGACGCTTCGCCTACCCAGGTCTCGCCATAAATATCAGACAGATCATTTCGATTCAGCCAGATGGCCGACTTGCCGGGTAATGACGCTACGAGTTCCTCAACGCCAGCGCCTATCACCGCACCATTCGAATCGTGCAAAACCCCTGAGATGCCATTGAGCGCTGCGGTGCCTGTATTCACCAACCGAACGAACGACAAGACCGGACTGTCAAAGCCCTCTACGTTGTGCACCTCTCTATCACGGATACAGTTTGAGTTGCTCACCAATCCACTTGGGCTCGTTAATCGGGTCATCAATTCAAAGGCGCCGCTGCCCGTAACTTCAAGCAATGCGGGACCTGACCAGGCAGAAACACCAAACACCGATTCTAGGTCGCTGGATGAAAGCACCAGCCTCCCATTTGGAGCAATCGTGCCTTCATGAAGCGGCTGGTCGCTGCCACCCAATTCTGCGCCTGATTTTGAGTAGAGCGAGCCCCTGAACTGTTGAGGCATCTGTGACGTGTTAATAAAGTGCGTCAACGAAAGGTTCTGACTAGTGGACGTCGTCTGCAGAAAGACGAAACCGGCGTCCGATCGCTCAAAACAGGAAAAGTTGAAAAACGTATCACCATTAACCAAATTGAGATTTAAAAGTTTTAATCCTTCCACTTCATTGATTTGCAAAGCACCAACGCCTGCCCATTCCCTGCCAAGAATTTCAGCAAACTGATCACGGTTAATCCAAATCTGTTGTTTCGGTTCAAGAGAGCCAACGAATAAGACGTTGTCATCTCCGATCAATGCACCCGCTTCGTCATAAAGCGCGCCTCTGATATCGGTGATGGTACTATCCGTGGTGTTGATAAAACGGATAAAAGTCAGCACGTCTGAATCAAAACCTTCAACGTTCAAAGCGCTTTGATCCCGAACGCAATTGGTATTGCTAACGAGCCCGCTTGGGTTAATCAGTTTCGTCATCATCTCAAAAGGCGCAACCCCTTGTATCTCCAACATCGCGGGTCCGCGCCATGGATCAATACTAAAAAGATCCTCAAGATCCTGAGAGTTAAGAACAAGGCGCCCGTCTGCCGCAATCATCTCGGTCGCAAGCAAGACACTACTGCCGCCAAGTTGCTCACCGCTTCGTTGAAAGAGCGTACCGGCGAACGACTGGGCGACGTTACTTGTGTTTACGATATGCAACTGTGTCACGTTAGCGCTGGTCGAGGTTGTCATTAGAAAGACAGTGCCAGCATAACTCGCAGATATCTGGGGAAAAGAAGCCGTTTCTAACGCGTCGAAGGAAAAACGCTCTCCCGCGTCAACGAGAGCCACCAAGTCACCTGCGGCGCTAATTAGCTCTACCGCGCCCTCCGTCACGTTGACGATGGTTGTCCCTATATCTCCATTGAGCAAATACTCAATGGTGTATTCAGTACCACGCGCGCAGACACCCGCATTGGGCGTGCGGACAGGGCAGCGCCTCGCGCTCTCACTGTTATTGCTCGATTTTTGATCAA
>JBLIIB010000024.1:0-22847 GCA_047634795.1 Candidatus Azotimanducaceae bacterium
CCAGCTTTCTAATGTCTTCGGCGAGGTTTTCGGCATTTTCTCTGTCGTTCCCCTGAATCAGGAGCGTAAAGACATCGTCGCCAAATCTCGCCATGAGATAGTCTTCGGGCACTTTTGCGCGAATCACCGATGCGAGGTCGCCCAGCACTAGGTCGGCGTTAGAGATGCCGGCTTCAGATCGAATTCGTGGGAAATGATCAATAGAGATATAGAAGATGATGGACGACTGCTTGCCCTGGTTCGCAAGGTCAAGCGCATGATCAAGTTCTTCAACAAAATATTGTCGGTTGAAGAGGCCGGTCAAAAGGTCCTGGCTTGATATTTCCTTGATGCGATCTTCGAGTTGAGATTCATTAACCAAGGGTTTGAAGATTATCTGCGTGCACGATTCTCCGTCATAGGTCGCGGGTGAAATCGACAGTGTTGTCAGGATCGTAGTACCGTCCATATCGACACAGCTGAACTCATCGGAGCCATCGGACTCGTGACTTTTTAGGAAAGTTTTGAATTTCCTTTGATCTTCCACCGAAATGAGGTCGATGATGGGAATACCCGCATACTCATCAGGGTCCTCGTAGCCGAACAGGTCCGAATAAGCCTGATTGGTGTATATGTGCATGCCTTCATGGACATAGGCGATGGCTGTTGTTGATGAATTGAGCAAGAGATTGTTTCGCCGATCGGTCTCTTTGAGTTCAACTTCGGCTTTACGTTTCATACGGCGATGGTGAAGATTTTTAAGCTCCCGCTCGATTAGCAACACGAGACGCTCATCGTCATCATCCAGAGCGACATCTGCAGCCCCAAGTTTCAAACCTTCAGTAATAGATGCTGGATCTCGGTTGTCTGCCAGCAAGATGACAGGAATGTCTTTGTCGAGCGTGCGCAGCTGGGACAATAGCTCCACTGCTGTATATCCGGAGGCCTCATCGGCTGCGAGTATCAAATCCCAGGACTGATCAGAAAGGCGGGCCACAAAATCAGAATCGGACTCAATTTGATGGGCGCGGGTAGGCCTTCCTGCGGTTCTCAGCAAGACTATGAGTTCTTCGGCGCGATTCTGTGATTCTTCCAGAATCAGCAGCCGGACTGGCTCCTGATGGCTCATTTCGACTCCCTGATGGGCTGCCTACTATACCACAGGGCTCCGCCTGCAAAATGCGGGTGGCCGTTTTGTTTACCGCTTTGCTTGTGGTCGCAGAGCCTGCTTTGACAACGTTCCGGGAACTTCTTGCACAAATTTTGGTACGAGGTAACCGGGTAGTTGATTTGTGATCGTGTTGATGAGTTTATGCCCGGTTTCTTCCGGCACATCAAAATGATGCGCGCCGATTACCGGGTCAAAGAGGTGCAGGTAATAGGGCAGAATACCCGCGGCAAAAAGTTTTCGCGATAGTTTGTCGAGTACCTCAGCACTATCATTGACCCCTCGTAACAAGACGCTTTGGTTCAGTAAGATGGCGCCGGCGTTCTTGAGAAGAGCCATCTTTTCAGAAAAGGCAGCATTCACCTCATTAGGATGATTAACGTGGAGGACAAAGGTCAGCGGTTTCTCTATTTTTTTCACCCAGGCCAGAAGTTGCTCGTCTATCCGGTTCGGAATGACCACCGGCGTTCGGGTGTGAATGCGCAGCATCTCTACATGGGGGATTTCAGCGATTTTAACTACGACCTCGCTAAGGTAATTGTCACTCATTACTAACGGGTCACCGCCGCTCAAAATGACCTCGCTTAAGTTTTCGTTTGACGCGATGTGTTCCAGGAGTGATGCCCATTCTCTGCGCGTCGGCTGCGCGTCTTCGTAGGGGAAGTGACGCCTGAAACAGTAACGGCAGTTGACGGCGCATTGACCCGTGGATATCACTAGCGCGCGACCCTGATATTTTTGAATCAAACCTTTGGGCAGTGCTTCACCCACGGTGTTCGAGTCAGGTAGTGCTGGTAGATCGCTGGTTTTGGTCACTTCTTTCAGGGGATCGATAGAGTATCCCGCGGGCGAAGGCTCATTTTCGGTGATCACGGGCAGTATTTGCCGGAGTAATGGATCGTCAGGATTGCCTTTTTCCATCCGGGCTGCGAATGCGAGGGGTACTAGCAGGGGGAAGTGTGTGGGCACCGCCTTTAGGTCGATCTCAAGGAAGCGGCCGAGTTCACTGACGCTGCGAAAGGCGTGGCTCAATTCAGAACGCCACGATTCAGAATGCAAAGTCGCGGCCTCCACACTAATGTCGCTTAAGGGTATGATTGGCATTGAAAGTATCAAAGAATTAAAGGATCAGGATTAATGGCAACTTATTCTACCAACGAATTCAAATCAGGTCTTAAAGTACTGTTGGAGGGGGACCCCTGCAGTATTGTCGAAAATGAATTTGTTAAGCCGGGCAAAGGGCAGGCGTTTAGCCGTGTAAAATTAAAAAACCTAAAAACCGGTCGAGTCTGGGAACGAACATTTAAGTCTGGTGAGTCCATTGAAGCTGCTGACGTCATGGAATATGACATGGAGTATCTCTACACCGATGGTGAGTACTGGCACTTCATGAAAACCGACGGAAGTTTTGAACAGCTGCCAGCCGATAAGGCATCGGTAGAGGATAGTCTTCCGTGGCTGAAAATAACGGACCACGTGACGGTTACGCTCTGGGATGAGGTGCCGATTGCGGTTGCACCGCCAAACTTTGTTGAGCTAGAAGTCGCTGATACCGATCCCGGATTGAAGGGTGATACCGCCAGTGGTGGCACTAAACCGGCAACCCTTATTACGGGTGCGGTAGTAAAAGTACCTCTCTTCATCAACATTGGTGAGGTTATTCGTATAGATACGCGAACAGGCGAGTATCAAAACCGCGTAAAACAATAGCGTACAAGGTTTGTCTCCCGTTTTCAGAAGCCAGTTACTTCGCCGAATCCGGGAGTATTTCTACGCGACTGATGCAATAGAAGTTGTCACACCTGTGTTACGGCGTTTTGGTACCAATGATCCGCACTTGGCAAGTTTTGTGGTGCCAGCGTTTGAGGGTGACGAACCGGGGTATTTGCAAACGTCCCCCGAGCACGCGATGAAATGCCTGCTTGAGAACGAGCGCCGTAGCATGTTCCAGATCTGCCCGGCTTTCCGTCGAGGTGAAAAGGGTGCGCGCCACCTCGTGGAATTCCAGATGCTGGAATGGTACCGCTGCGACTATTCACTCGGTGAGTTGAGCGAAGACCTTAAAGCGCTGCTTGCATTCATCGCGAGCGATGAACAATTGCGCCTGTCGAGAGATTTTGAGCCGCCCGTTACCGTGACCTACCGCTCTCTCTTTGAACAACACTTTGGGTGCAATCCGCACGATCTGAATCGGCAAGAGCTGGCGAAACTGTCATCGGCAGAACATCTGGATGAAAGCGCATCATCGGCGGACTATTTTGACGCGTTGTTTTCAAGTCGTATTGAACCCAAGCTGCGATCCCCGACGATCGTTGTGCACTATCCCGAATGTCAGGCAGCTCTCGCCACGGTGTCTAAAAATAACGAGGGTGACATGGTGAGTAATCGCTTTGAGTTATTTTTTGAAGGAGTTGAGCTTGCCAACGCTTACCATGAATTAGGCGACTCCGAGGAGTTGTTGCGAAGGTTCGAGCGAAACAACGAAATGCGTAGAGCGCTTGGTCTTGCCGAAATGGAACCGGACGCTGAGCTGCTCAACTGCGTGGGTAATATGCCGCCTTGCTCTGGTATTGCGCTCGGTGTTGATCGCCTCATCATGGTGCTGTTGGGAATGACCTCACTGACTGCGTGATACTGCGAGAGGCTCGCCGACCTTGATAGCTGCACCTTCTTCTACCAGAAATTCCAGGTTTTGACTGAACACCAGAATCACCGTAGAACCCATCTGAAATTGCCCTAGCTCCGCACCCTGCTTGAAGCTTTGTTTCATTTCGGTTCTTACCTGTAACCTTGGTATGTAGGGCTCATCGAGCCATACGGGCTGGATGCCCGCGACCAGCATGGCGCCCACAAGCACAGATGCCATGGGTCCCTGATCAGTTTCGCACCGACAGACCAACCGCTCGTTTCGTGCAAAGAGGTTCGGGATGCCAGCAGCGCTGGATTGATTCACAGAAAACAGATCCCCGGGAATGTAAGTCGCTTGATGCAACTCGACGTCGCACGGTACATGTACCCGGTGATAATTATGTGGTGCGAGGTAAATAGTAATAAAAGATCCGCCCTCAAAGGCTTCGACCTTGCGGTCGCCTAACAGAGTGACAAGAGAATAGTCATGGCGCTTGGATTGAATCAGAGTGCTCTTGTTGATCACGCCCAGTGCCGCCACCTTACCGTCAGCCGGGCTCGAATACTCACCGCTAATGGGGCGAGCACCGGTCTTAAGCGAGCGGGTAAAAAAGTCGTTGAACGAGGAATAGTCGGCCGGGCTCTCTCGCTCGGCTTCTTTTAAATCGATGGGATAACATAGACATATCACGCGAATAAAAGCCGACTTGATCCAGGGGGTTTCACTGGCTGCGACTTTACCAACGAAGCGGCTAAGGAGATGTTTCGGCAACAGCCTTTGGATTAAACTAAACATGCTCGGCTATGACCCGCCGGTCGAAATAGGGGTGTCGGGGTCGTTACCCCATTCCGCCCATGAGCCGTGATAAGCCTTGATGTTAAATCCCAATATCTTGCCAACCAGATAAGTCAGACCAGAACGATGGTGGGTTTGGCAATGTGTGATGATGCTTTGGTCTCCGGAGAAGCCCCGTTCGGCTACGAACTCTGCCAGGTCTGATCTAAGACTCAGGTGATTGTTGCGATCCATTATCTCAAGCCAATCGAGGTTGATGGCGCCAGGTATATGGCCTGAACGTGCTGCGGCGACGCGGGTCCCGGCATACTCCTCGGCGGAACGTGCGTCCCAGATAGTGGCACTGCCTGCGTTGAGCGCTGCCAAAACATCTTCTTTTTCTGTGACGACGGATGGATCGATTTTAATGCTGACGTCTGACGGATAACATTCAGGGACTTCCTGCGCCAATGTTCGTTCTTCTGCTGCCCAGGCGATAATGCCGCCATTTAGGTAGGAATAGTGCTGGTGCCCGATCACGTCCAGGGTCCATATGAATCGGCCAGCCCAGCCGCCTCCCTCATCATCGTACACCACAATGTGTTTGTCCGGGGTGTAACCGATTCGTGAGAACAGGGCTTGAAGTCGCTCGAGGGAAGGCAGTTTCCCCACTGCGGGTTGTGTGCCCGCAATTAGCTCAGCCGGCGACACGTGAACGGCACCGGGAAGGTGGTAACGTGGATAGAGCTCGTCGCTGCAAACATCGACGAGTAGGAGATTGTCATTCAATAGCGTCTCTTCGAGGACGGCAGGGTCAACTACAAGTGGCAGCATGATTTGTCTCTCATGTTCAGGTGCAAGATTCGCTGCGTATTCTAACCCTTCTCGCCCTGCGATTAGCGCATTTTGGATGTGATTGAGATTGAATGTTTGGGGGTGTGAGCTTGGAATGCGCTAAGCTAGCTGTTTATATGGGCTCGCCTTGGCTAAGCCTTCTCTATGATGACAGTCTTTCGGAATTATGACGGGTGAAAAAGAAGGATGGGTGAAAAAGAAGTAAGCCAGATGTTGGTCTGGATGGATCTTGAAATGACCGGGCTTGAGCCAGAACAAGATCGTATCCTCGAAGTCGCCACATTGGTCACAGACTCGGATCTCAATCTGGTCGCGGAAGGACCCGTTTATTACGTATCGCAGAGCGAAGCGTTAATAGAATCAATGGACGAGTGGAATACTACACACCATACGCAGTCCGGTTTGGTTGATCTGGTTCGAACTCAAGGTGTGAGCGAGGCAGAAGCAGAAAACGGTACGTTGGCCTTCCTGCAACAGCACGTGGCACAAGGCAGTTCCCCACTGTGCGGTAATAGCATTGGTCAAGATAGGCGGTTCCTGGTGAAATACATGCCGGCGCTGGAAAGCTATTTGCACTACCGAAATGTTGATGTCAGCACGGTCAAAGAACTGGCGGCGAGATGGCGCCCGGATGTACTGGCGGGCGTAAAGAAGAAAGGTACGCATCGCGCGCTCGATGACATTATAGAATCCATCGAAGAGTTAAAGCACTATCGCAGTCACTTCTTCAAAGTGGACTAATACGCCTGCACCTTCTTTGCTCAGGCTATTACTGCATGCAACAGCCACGGGCCCATTTTTTTCGATCCGTCCTTCGGATTGTCACGTTGGCCTAATATCCCGAGTGTTCTTCCAGCGCCCAATTGATATGTTCATCCACGAGATCGGAGTGCCCCTTTTTCGCGATGAGTGCCTGGGTGACTCGCGGTCCTGTGGCATTGTCATCAGCGAGCAGATCGTTCGCGTTGCCGAGCCCAATGGCTATGTTTCTGAGCCAGCCGTCGTAACCTGTTCGCCTGATGGCTGATCCTTCCGTTTTTCGAAGGAACTCATCTTCCGTCCAGTTGAAAAGAGTAATAAGGTCGGAGGTATCCAATTTATTTCGAGGGGAGAAATCGGGCTCTGTGGTGTGCTGGGCATATCGGTTCCAGGGGCAAACTAACTGGCAATCATCGCAACCAAAAACCCGGTTGCCCATCGGCTTTCGCAAGGCTTCTGGGATGCTGCCACGATGTTCGATGGTCAGGTAAGAGATGCATCGCCGCGCATCGAGTTCGTAGGGTGCAACAATCGCATCCGTGGGGCAAATATCAATGCACGCGCTACAACTTCCGCAACGGTTAGTTTGAGGATGGTTAGTCAACGGTAGCGGCAGATTAACGAGGATCTCTCCAAGGAAGAACCAGGAGCCCGCTTTCTCATTAAGGAGTAGCGTATTCTTGCCGATCCATCCGAGACCCGCTTTTTCGGCGAGGGCCTTTTCGAGCAGCGGCGCACTGTCTGTGAACACTCTGGGATGAAATCCCTCAAACTGCTTGGCGTCGAGATACTCAGAGATTCTGGCCACTAATTGCTTTAGGCGGGCTCGTAGTACCTTGTGGTAGTCCCGCCCAAGCGCGTATCGCGACACGTAGGCCTGTTCGCTATTTTTCAGTACCTCATCCGGTGATGTGTTGGCCGGAAGGTAGTCAATCCGAACTGAAATCACCCGTTGAGTGCCCGGATGCAGGGTCGCGGGTTCGCTTCGCATTGAGCCATGATGGCCCATGTAGGACATTTCACCGTGAAACTCTTGCGCTAGCCACCTGTCGAGCTTCCGGCCGTGCTCACTTAATTCCGTATCGCAGATACCGCTCGCGGCAAAGCCAAGCGATTGCGCCCATTGGTGAATAAGATCGGCAAGTTCTTGCCAGTCGGCGTCGCTCATTGAATCCGTCATGCTCATGGTGAATAGCTTATAATCGGATCTTACACGACTGTAAACAAGCACCGAAGCCAATGACCCAACCTTATGACCAGAGTCGATAACCCATGACTGATCTGTATTTTGCTCGCCAGGTTAGTGAATTGGATCGAATTGCGATCCAGGAGGAAGCGATTCCAGGCATTGTGCTCATGAAGAGAGCCGCAGAGGCATCGGTCAAGGTGATCGAGCAACGATGGCCTAATGGAACATCCGTTGGCGTGCTTTGTGGCGCAGGTAATAACGCGGCAGACGGGTACATTACTGCGGGGCTCTTGAAGAACCGGGGCTGGTCAGTTTGCGTAGCAAGGCTGGGCGAGCGTCCCATGGTAGATACGGATGCGGGGATTGCCTATCAGTTCATGCTTGATGCCGGGATCAAGGAAAGTCCGCTCGAGGCGGTTATGGCATCAAGCAATGCCTTTGTCGACGCCTTATTGGGAACCGGACTCAATCGTCCGGTTGCCGATCACTATGCCGCAGCGATTCAACACGTAAACGAAACAGGCCTGCCCGTGCTTTCAATGGACCTGCCTTCGGGGTTGTCTGCGGACACAGGTGCCGTGATGGGTTTGGCCATTCGGGCTTCGGATACCGTTACTTTTATAGGGCGCAAGGTCGGCTTGTATACAAATGATGGGCCTGAATTTGCCGGCCGTGTTCATTTTGATGATCTGGATGTTCCGGGTGATATTTATCAAAGAGAAGCGGCAGTGGCTTCTTTGCTGGACCTTGACGAGTTACGTCGAGTTCAAAAACCCCGGCACCAAAACTCCCACAAAGTAGACCACGGGCGCTTACTCATTATTGGTGGTGATCAGGGGATGGCAGGCGCCGTTACGATGTCTGCAGAGGCGGCAATGCATTGCGGGGCGGGTACCGTGACGGTGGGCACCCACCAGGACAACCGCGGCGTGGTCGTTTCTCGAAGGCCCGAAGTCATGGCGACGGGTATTTCGGTCATCGGCGACATTGAGAAGCTCATCAGGCGTGCTGATGTGATAGTGATGGGGCCCGGTCTTGGTCGCTCGCATTGGAGTCAAATGGTCTTTGATACTGTCATCAAATCGGGCAAACCCCTTGTGCTGGATGCAGATGGTCTCAACCTGCTCGCAACCCACGCTGGCGGAAGCCCTACAAAAAGTGGCGCGGACGCGCCTCTAATTCTGACACCGCATCCCGGAGAAGCGTCGCGGCTGCTTGGGGTTAAGGGTGTAGAAGTTCAGTCCGATCGGATTAAAGCGGTCAAAAAATTGCAGTCCGTTTATGGCGGTGTCGCCCTGATCAAGGGGGCAGGCACTGTGATTACTGATGGTCAAGTCGTTCGCGTTTGTCCATATGGTAATCCCGGTATGGCAGTGGCGGGCATGGGAGATGTGCTGTCCGGCGTGGTTGGCGCGCTGTTAGCGAACGGTTTGTCGTCTTATGATGCGACCTGTTTTGGCGTTGCGCTACATTCATTGGCTGCGGACAGGCTGGTTGCCCGCCAAGGGGAAATTGGTTTGATGGCAACGGAACTCTTGCCTGAAATACGCGCACTGCTTAATCGCCGAGATTAGATCATTTAGGTGCCTGGAGCGTGGTTTGTTGTTGAAAAGGTTGTTTGTGGGAAAGAATGTATGGAGAGGAATGTACGGAAAAGAACACACCGCAGGGCATGTTTGGGTGCACGATAATTGATTGAGCGAGTCATAAACTCTGAAGCGTCAATGATTGAGCTTGGTTTTGAGCTTGCGGCAGCATTAGGTTGTCAGGGCGCTGTCTTTATCCGAGGTCAACTCGGTGCGGGCAAGACAACGCTAAGTCGAGGTATCTTGCGCGGATTGGGTCATACAGGTGCGGTTAAGAGTCCAACTTTTACACTGGTTGAACCCTATCAACTTGCGGCGGGTGAGGTATTTCATTTTGATCTGTACCGCCTGGCTGATCCGGGTGAACTTGAATATATTGGTGTGGATGAATATTTTGGTGACGGTCGGCTTTGTCTGATTGAGTGGCCAGAAAAAGCAGAAGGCTGGCTGCCGCAAAGCGATCTTGAGATTGTCATTGATGTCTCTGCGGAAACACGGAATATAGTCATTCAGGCGAAAACCCCTTACGGCGAATCGGTTTGCAAACAACTTTCTATGCACAAAGCACAATAAGTCGGCGGTCTTTTTTGGGCCACTGCCGGTCTTCCCTTGACCGCGACCGTTCTTTTTTTTGCCTCTATCGCTCTTTTTTTTGCCTCTATCGTTCAGTGTTATGTGCCTCCCTGCTGATGTTTCCGGTCATGGAAACGTTTGCCGCTCAGGCAGCGATTGATGGCCTTCGAATCCGCCCGTCCCCGGAACGAACGCGAATCGTCTTTGATCTCGGCCAACCTGTTGAGCATAAGATTTTTTCCCTATCTGACCCGCATCGTCTGGTCATCGACATTAGCGCTGCGCGACTAAACGCGAGTGTTGGCGACATTAACCTTGAAAATACACCGATTCGTTCGATTCGTACTTCCAGCCGGAATCAGGGTCAGGATATAAGGGTCGTTCTGGATCTGAGTGAACAAGTGCGGCCTCGCAGTTTTGTCCTGCAGCCGATTCTTCAGTATGGCGATCGTCTGGTAATTGATCTTTATGACCGCCAGCAGGAATCCGCCCCCGTCATCCAGAAATCTGAGCGAACATTGACCCAGATGCGTGATGTGGTAATTGCCATTGATGCAGGGCATGGCGGGGATGACCCTGGAGCGATTGGCCCCGGTGGGGTTTATGAGAAAGATGTGGTGCTTGCGATTGCGCAAAATCTGCACGAGATGTTTGAGCGGGAGCCCGGTTTTAAGTCGAAACTGATCCGAGAGGGTGACTACTACATCGCGCTACGAAAACGGACCGACATCGCACGCCGCAGCCAGGCTGATGTGTTCCTGTCGATCCACGCGGATGCGTTCAAAACACCTAAGGTCAGTGGCGTGTCGGTCTATGCGATTTCGCAGAAAGGCGCGACGAGTGAAACAGCACGTTGGCTGGCGGAGAAAGAAAACCGCGCCGACCTGATTGGGGGTGTGGGCAGTGTATCTCTTGATGACAAGGATGATCTTTTGGCCGGTGTGCTTCTCGATTTATCAGTGACGGCAAGCCTGTCTTTTAGTCTGGAGATGGGCAACGAGGTACTAAAAGCGTTAGGCAAGGTAAACAAACTGCACAAAAAACGCGTTGAGCAAGCTGCCTTTGCCGTGCTGAAATCTCCCGATATCCCTTCGCTTCTGATCGAGACGGGCTTTATATCTAATCCTGGGGAAGCGAAAAAGCTGGCGACCCGAACCCATCAAACAAGAGTCGCCAATGCGATCTTCACGGGTGTTAAAAATTCGATGCTGGCAAGCCCACCAGCCGGGACATATCTTGCCTGGGTGAAACAGGGTAACGAGACCCAGCAGGTTACTCATGTGATTCAGCGGGGTGATACACTGTCGCAAATTGCCTATAAATATCGCGTCAGCTTTACAAAGCTCAAGACTTTTAACGGTTTGCGAAGCGATAAAATCCGAATCGGACAGAAGCTAAAAATCCCACCGAGTTAATATGATACCAATGAGAATTTCACAGCTTGATCAGCGACTCGCTAATCAAATCGCTGCGGGAGAAGTTGTCGAGCGCCCGGCCTCCGTTGTAAAAGAACTACTGGAAAACGCGCTGGACGCCGGTTCTAGCCGCATTGACCTCGATGTTGATGCCGGCGGGACCAAGTTAATCCGGGTTAAAGATGACGGAGCGGGTATCCACCGGGATGACCTGAATTTGGCGCTTGCCCGGCATGCGACCAGCAAAATTTCGGCAGAGGAAGATCTGGCGGGGATCGAAACCCTGGGTTTTCGCGGAGAGGCGCTTGCGAGCGTTGCCTCGATCTCCCGATTGCGCCTGACGACGAGTACGGGCGACGCGGCAGACGGCTGGTGCGTTCAGGCCACCGGGGCTGATATGGCCGTTACGCTATCACCTTCGCCGCATCCGCGCGGGACAACGGTAGAGGTGCGAGATCTGTTTTTTAATACACCTGCACGCAGAAAGTTTCTTCGAACGGAAAGAACCGAGTATCAAAAGATTGAAGAGGTGGTCCGTAAAGTCAGTCTGTCGCACCCTGGCGTAGGGTTTTTTCTTACCCACAATGGGAAAATGACCCGCCAGTATGTGGCGGGTGATGAAGCGAATCGTGTGTCCAGCATTCTCGGAAAAACGTTTATCGAAAACGCGATTTATTTCCGGGAAGAACGAGGCGGTATGACGCTTGAGGGCTGGATTGGATTGCCTGCCTATTCACGCAGCCAGGCAGATCAGCAATTCTTTTTCGTCAATGGGCGGAACATTCGGGACAAGATCATTACCCATGCGGTCAAGCAGGGTTACTCAGATGTTTTGTACCACGGTCGTAATCCGGTCTACAGCCTGTTTTTGACGATTGACCCGAGGGGTGTTGATGTCAATGTCCACCCAACCAAACACGAAGTTCGTTTTCGTGAGAGTCGTGATGTGCACGATTTTATTTACCGAACAATCCATCGCGTGTTGGCAGACATTCGCCCTGAAGATATCAGGCAGGGTGATCCCTCCAATGAATTAGTCCCGGCGGGGACTGGCGGACCCGGTTTGGGAAACACGTCTATGCAATCGCCTATGCAATCACCAATGTCTTTTGGTGGCGGTAGCCCCGGTGGCACGAGCTACGCGGGCCGGGGTGCTTATCGTGGCGCGGGCCCCGTGCAGGGTGAGCAATCTGTTTATCGGGCTATGTATAGTCGAGATGAGGGTGGTGTTGGCGAAGCGCAGGCTTTACCGCATTCCGCGGACGCGACACTGCCGCCTTTGGGCTACGCCGTCGCACAGATCCACGGAATTTATATTCTTGCGGAAAATTCTTCCGGTTTGATACTCGTTGATATGCATGCTGCCCATGAAAGAATTACCTATGAGCACATGAAGGTCTCCTGCGACAACGAAGGTTTAAAATCCCAGCCGCTTCTGGTGCCGATATCGATAGCTGTCAGCGCGCAGGAAGCCGATATTGTTGATCATCAGGGCGCGTCGTTAGTAGATCTTGGGCTCGAGATTGAACGCGTGAGCGAGGAGTCGATCATTGTTCGCGCAGTGCCCACTTTGCTGGCAAAGAGCGATATTGAACAGCTCGTTCGAGATGTGCTTTCGGATATCGCGGAATACGGGGAAAGTCAGCGCATTGAGCAGCATCGGGATGAACTCCTCTCAACCATGGCATGCCATGGGTCGGTAAGGGCGAATAGACGCTTGTCGATTCCGGAAATGGACGCCCTGCTCCGGGATATGGAAGAAACCGAGCGCTCCGGGCAGTGTAATCATGGTCGTCCTACATGGTACGAAATGAGCATTGCTGAACTGGATAGCCTCTTCATGCGAGGTCGATAGATATGGGTAGGGTTCGCTGACGTGAAAATAAACGGAGCGCTGGTCATCACCGGTCCTACTGCCAGTGGAAAGTCTGCGCTCGCGCTCAATATAGCGCGCGAATTTAGTGCGGAAATCGTGTCGGCTGATTCAGCTCAAGTTTATCGCGGTATGGATATAGGGACCGCAAAGCCGGATTTGGCTACACAGGCTGAGGTGCCGCATCACCTGATCGATATTCGCGATCCGATCGATCCCTATTCCGCGGCTGACTTCCGCTCGCAGGCCATACAGGTCGTGAGTGATATCCAATCTCGCGGTCGCCTCCCTATTATTACCGGCGGGACGATGCTCTATCTCAAGGCCTTAAAGGAAGGTCTGGCAGATTTACCCGAGGGTGACGAGGCCGTGCGTCTCGACATCACGGAAACCGCGAATAAGGAGGGCTGGGAAGTTCTTCATGAAGAACTTCAGCGAGTTGACCCAGTTGCAGCGGAGCGTATTCGGCCAAGCGATACACAGCGACTGCAGCGCGCGCTCGAAGTGTTTCGCCTGACAGGGGTCCCATTAACAGAGCATCACCTAAAATCAGTGGTTCCCTGCCCCTTCCGGTTGCTCGAAATCGCGATCGTACCTTCGGATAGAAGTGAATTACATCGGGCGATTACTGGCCGATTTGATGCGATGCTGGAGATGGGTTTTGTAGAAGAGGTCAGTAGGCTGCTCGAAAACCCAGAGCTAACGCCGGATCTCCCGGCTCTGCGGGCAGTGGGCTATCGCCAGATTTGGCGATACCTTAATGGGGATGTTCTTTTTGACGAAATGCGGGATACGGCGATCGCCGCGACTCGACAGCTCGCTAAAAGACAATTCACCTGGCTTCGCAGTTGGCAGGATCTACACTGTCTAGATCAACCCAATACCGCTAGGGCCTTGAAAATCCTGACCACTAGCACCATATTAGGATAGTCGCCCCTAAAACGACTGTTAGTCCTGAGCCAGGCTAACGACTTCGTCTCGGGCGTTTGCTCAGAAATTTCATTTATTGATTCCGTCGCTTCGTTTAAAAAGTGGTTTTTGGAATCCTAGGAGAGCAGCATGTCAAAAGGGCAATCGCTACAAGACCCTTTTTTGAACGCATTGCGCAAAGAGCGCATTCCCGTAGCCATTTATCTGGTTAACGGCATTAAGCTGCAGGGCCAGATTGAGTCATTTGATCAATTTGTCATTCTGCTTCGAAATACGGTAAATCAGATGATTTATAAGTCAGCCATCTCAACCGTCGTGCCGTCACGTGCGGTAAAGATGCCGACTGAAGAGGAGCAAGAGTAAGTTTGTTTTTAGACCGACCCGAATCGGGTAGCAATGCGCTGCTGATTCACATACACAAAGACGCCTCGGAGCTTGCCACCCCGGATGAGTTGAAAGAACTCGTCACATCCGCTGGATTGAAGCCCGTGGGGTGTCTGGAAAGCCGCCGTCGATATCCTCATCCCGGCACGTTTATTGGTGGCGGTAAGGTCGATGAAATCAAGGAATGGTTGTCGTTGAATGACTGTGATTTGGTGATATTTGGCGATGACTTATCGCCCACGCAGGAGCGTAACCTTGAGCAAGAGCTTGAGAAGCGTGTACTTGGGCGAACGGGTCTGATCCTGGAGATTTTTGCCAATCGAGCCCGTACCCATGAAGGTAAACTTCAGGTGGAATTGGCGCAATTGGAACATGCGTCAAGCCGACTGGTCCGAGGTTGGAGTCACCTGGATCGACAGCGTGGAGGATCGGGCCGTGGCGCCGGTGCCTCATCAGGTCTGGGCGGCGCGGGGGAAACTCAATTAGAATCCGACCAGCGAATGGTTGCAGACCGCATGAAGCGAATCAATGCCCGCCTTGCTAAGGTGCGTGGGCAGCGCCAACATAATCGAAAAGCTAGAATGAGAGCGGACATTAAGTCGATTTCACTGGCGGGCTATACCAACGCGGGGAAGTCGACATTGTTTAATCAATTGTGTGCGGCCGACGTGCTGACTGAAGATAAATTATTTGCGACGCTGGATCCCACGTTGCGGCGACTGAATTTGCCCGTGATTGGTGCTGCAATTCTCGCAGACACCGTGGGATTTATCCGTCAGTTGCCGCATTCTCTGGTGGATGCATTTAGATCAACGCTCGAAGAAGTAACTGAAGCAGATTTGTTGCTCCACATTGTTGATGCGGCTGAGCCGCTGCGAGCTGAAAGAATTAGTGAAGTAAATGCCGTGCTTGATGAGATCGGTGCGAGCGAAATACCGCAGTTGATGGTCTACAACAAAGTCGATCTGATTGGTGAGCCTGCCAGAATAGAGCGAGACAACAAGGGTGTGGTCCGAAAGGTCTGGTTGTCTAGTATCAGCGGTGAAGGTAAATCTCTATTATTGCAGGCCGTTGCCGAGCTTCTCGGCGAATCCGTGATTGAGACAAGTGTCATAGTGGGGCCGGCAGATGGCCGGGTCCGAGCACGATTTTTTGAGTTGGGTGCAGTGGTTCGTGAGGAATCTTGCGAAGATGGCTCGATCGAAATGTACCTAAAGATTCAGGAGAGCAGTCTTCGAAAAATTGCCCAGGGTAGTGAGATCAGAACACAAGCGTTGTAGATCGATTAACCATCGCTAAAAGAGAAGTCTGACATCGAATAAACCGATAGTTTCAGTGAAGATATAATCGAGCAATAGTGGGACAATATGGGCCCGCTCGCTCCGACAGGAGAAAGATATGGCATGGAATGAACCAGGTGGTGGTAACCAAGGCGATAAAGATCCTTGGGGAAAACGCGACGACGAAGGCCCACCGGACCTCGACGAAGCATTTAGGAAATTACAGGCGAACCTGGCAGGGATGTTCGGTGGCCGTGGTACTGGATCCTCTGGTGGAGGTGGCAAAAGTGCGCCGCTCAATAGGGGGCTGATAGCACTGGCTATGGTAGTTGTGCTTGTAGTCTATGGCGTGATGGGCGTTTACACCGTCGACGCACAGGAGCGCGGTGTTGTGCTTCGCTTTGGTAAGAAAGTCGAGCAGGTGATTCTTCCCGGTCTGCACTGGAACCCGCCGCTGATTGACCAGGTCCTGATTGAAAACGTGACTCGGGTTCGATCAAGGCCCCATGGTTCTGAAATGCTGACCGAAGACGAGAATATCGTGAAGGTCAAAATGACCGTGCAGTATGTCATTAACGATATTTTTGAGTACAAACTGAATGTCCGCGAACCTGACGAGAGTTTGAATCAGGCAACAGAAAGTGCGCTTCGCCACGTTGTGGGTAGCACCGAAATGCATGACGTGCTTACGGAAGGTCGAGCTGCACTGGCTATCGCCGTCAAAGCGCGAATTCAGACCTATATGAATGATTATCGTACGGGTATTCGTGTCACACAGGTCAACATTGATGAAACCGCGCCGCCGGATGCGGTTCGAGCCGCGTTTGATGACGTTATCAAGGCGCGTGAAGATGAGGTGCGACTGCGCAACGAAGCAGAGGCTTACGCCAATCAGGTCGTCCCCGAAGCCCGCGGCGAGGCTACTCGATTCATCGAAGAATCAGAGGCATATAGAGCCCGGGTTGTCGCCCAGTCCGAAGGTGATGCGGCTCGCTTTAATTCCTTGTTCGTCGAATACTCATTGGCGCCTGGAGTCACCAAGGCGCGGATGTACATCGATACGATGGAAAGCGTGATGACCAATTCAACCAAAATCCTGATTGATGTCGCTGGCGGGAACAATATCATGTACCTGCCGCTGGACAAGATCATGGAACAATCCAGGAGCAATAGCTCGAATTCTGGACAGAGCTCAGGCGGATCATCGAACGCACAAGCAGGTCGGCCAAATTATGGTAACGCGGATGATTCGCGGAACGGAAGGGAGAGACGCTAATGGGCAATCGATCATTTGTGGTGGGATTTATTGTGATCCTGCTCGGACTGTTGGGTACGAACGCTGTTTTTGTCGTCACGGAAAAAGAGCGTGCCGTGTTACTGGAGTTTGGCCGGGTTGTCAGGGCTAACATTGGTCCGGGATTGCATTTTAAGTTTCCTGTAATCAACGAAGTCATTAAGTTTGATGGACGTGTACTGACATCGAACGCGCCCTCAGAGCGTTTTCTCACACTTGAGAAGAAAGCGGTGATAGTAGACTCTTTTGCCAAGTTCAAGATTGATGATGTCGAGACTTACTATACGGCAACGTCAGGTGATGAGCGTCGCGCAGCAGAACTTCTCTCGGAAAGAATCAATAACGGTCTTCGAAACGAAATCAGTAAACGTACATTGTATGAAGTGGTCTCTGGAGAACGAGACGAATTAATGCATGTTCTAACGGAGAACTTGAATTCCGTCGCCCAAGCTGAACTGGGTGTTACGGTCGTTGACGTGCGTGTGAAACGTATTGATCTGCCGCCTGAAGTGAGTACCTCGGTTTACAATCGAATGAATACCGAAAGAGACATTGAAGCACGCGAACATCGTGCGAAAGGTCAGGAATTAGCGGCAGGGGTTCGAGCAGACGCAGAGAGACAGCGCACGGTGATTCTGGCTGATGCTTATAGTCGATCGGAAAAGGCTCGTGGTGAGGGTGATGCAATAGCGGCTGCAAACTATGCAGAAGCTTTCTCGAAAGACCCGGAGTTCTATGAGTTTTATCGAAGCATGGCTGCCTACCAACGCACCTTTGCTAGCAAAAGTGACGTGTTGCTGATCGGTCCGGATAGCGAATTTTTCAAATTCCTGAATTCTAAAGAACTCAATCGCTAGCGCTTCAGATAAACAGAGCCCCGCGCCGTGTGGCACGACGTGGGCGTTGCCCTCTGCCTAGTGCTGGTGATAGAGGGTATAGTGCCCTTTTTATACCCTAAGCGATGGCGCAAAATGGTACTGATGCTGTCTGATATTGATGATAAAACGATGAGAGTATCAGGGCTGATAAGCATGCTACTGGGCACTGGATTACTCTATCTGATAAACTAGTACGAGGCCCACAATGACTAACGAAGACCGCTGGCTTTTGCCAGATGGTGTAGGAGACCTGTTGCCTCCTGAAGCGGGTCGCGTGGAATCTGTAAGACGCCACTTGCTGGACCTGTTTGAGACTTGGGGTTACGACTATGTGATCCCGCCCATGATCGAATATCTCGAATCACTGCTCACCGGCACGGGTCGTGATCTCGATTTAAAAACCTTTAAGGTGGTGGATCTACTCACCGGGAGGTCTATGGGTGTTCGAGCAGATATAACCCCTCAAGTTGCGCGTATTGATGCGCACAGTATGAACCGTACTGGCGTCGGCCGGCTTTGTTATGCCGGGACAATTGTGCAGGCGAAAGCCGATAGTATGCTGGGTAGTCGCACGCCGCTTAGTGTGGGTGCTGAACTCTTTGGTGAAAGTTCGGTGCGCGGCGACATTGAAATTGTGTCGTTGATGATTCAGTCACTCAACTCTGCAGGTGCAGCCGGTCTTCACCTTGATCTGGGTGATGTTTCCATCTTTAGACAATTGCTCGACGAATATGCGCTGTCTGATGATCAAAAAGAAAAGTTGTATGTCGCCGTTCAGCGAAAGTCGACGGCTGATATTGCAGGGCTTTGCGACTCGTTTGCATTGCCCAAGGATCAAAAGACAATCCTGTGTGAATTGCCTGGTTTGACAGGTAATGAGGGGGTCCTGGCTCGCGCCGCGACTCTTTTTCACGCGCATCGTGGAATTCTTGATAGCATCGCTAATCTTGAACAGGTCACCAAAGCGCTCAGGGCTCGATTTGATGATCTGAACATCTATTTTGATCTCAGTGAATTACGCGGATACGCGTATCACACAGGTATCGTGTTTGCGGCCTATCTTGACGGCGATCACAGTGTGGCTGCCAAAGGTGGACGCTATGATGAGATTGGCGAGGTGTTTGGGCGTGATCATCGTGCAGCGACTGGCTTTTCGATCGATGTGACATACCTTGCGAGTCGAATTCAGCAGGTCAGTGAAAAAGCGGCAAGGGTGTTGGTTGCCGCGTCATTGTCTGATGCAGAAAGTGAGCTCTGGCAGGAGATTCAGCGCTTGAGAAGCGATGGTTACATCGTGGTAGAAACCGGCGTTTCCGGTCAATATGAATATGAGTTGGTTCGCGACGCGGATCAGTGGGCGTTAAAGACAACACGGGGAGAAAGCAGTAGTGGGTAAGAATGTCGTTGTCATAGGAACCCATTGGGGTGACGAAGGTAAAGGTAAAGTGGTCGACCTACTGACGGAGAAAGCGTCAGCGGTTGTTAGGTTTCAGGGCGGGCACAACGCGGGACACACGTTGGTGGTGGGTGGTGAAAAAACAATACTGCACCTGATCCCCTCTGGCATCCTTCACGCCCATGTGACGTGCATGATTGGCAACGGGGTTGTGTTGTCGATACCCGCGCTATTCAAAGAAATTGAAGAGCTCGAAGATGCAGGCATTTCTGTACGTGAGAGGCTTTTTATCTCTAGTGGTTGCCCGTTAATTCTGCCTCATCACGTTGCGCTCGATAAGATGCGCGAAAACCTGAGAGGAAACCAAAAAATTGGTACGACGGGTCGTGGTATCGGCCCTGCATATGAAGACAAAGTTGCCCGGCGGGGCGTGCGGGTAGTAGATCTCTTCAACGAGGCTTCCTTCAAGGTGAAGCTCGAAGAGATCATGGATTACCATAATTTTGTACTTGAACACTATTTCCATACCGATCGCGTTGATTTTAATGAGTCGCTTGATGAGTCACTGGGTTATGCGGATCGGATCAAACCCATGGTTCACGATGTTGTGGAAGAGTTAAGTGCTCTGCGAAAGGCTGGTGAGAATGTCTTGTTCGAAGGTGCTCAAGGTTCACTGCTGGATATCGACCAGGGAACTTATCCTTATGTGACGTCATCGAACACGACCGCTGGTGCTATTGGTAGCGGTTGTGGTGTTGGACCGCTGGATCTTGATTATATTCTGGGTATCACCAAAGCTTATACGACGCGGGTCGGTTCTGGTCCGTTTCCTACTGAGTTGTTTGATAGTGTGGGCAGCCATCTTGCGACGGTCGGCCAGGAATTTGGTTCTACGACAGGTCGTCCGAGGCGATGTGGTTGGTTTGATGCACACGTCTTGCGACGCGTGATCAACATTAATAGTATTTCGGGTTTGTGTATCACCAAACTGGACGTCCTTGATGGCCTTGAAAGTGTGTCACTTTGTGTCGGGTATGATAATCCGGATAGCGAAAACCCAACGCCTGTTTATGAATCGTTACCGGGTTGGCAAGAGACCACTGTACATGCGCAGAGGCTTGAAGATTTGCCAGCCAACGCACGTGCGTATCTTGAACGAATCGAGTCTGCTTGCGACGTGAAGGTTGATTTTGTCTCAACGGGCCCCGACCGCTCGGACACGATCATTCTCAACGAGCCGTTTGATTGATTCTGCCATCGCCGCCTTAAATCTCGCGGGTAAGATACTTCTAGTTAGAGCGAGTTAGATCGAACCGGCGGCGGTTATCGTCGCGGTCTCGGCATCCAATTCTCGATATGCGGGTAGCGCGAGTACAACCTGCGCCGTATTGGGGAATGTGCCCGTGACTAACACACCGATTTGACCCGTATCCGCATCTGCAGCGCCCGAAACGAAAGCGTTCCCGCCGCCCGGTGCTCGCGCTGATGTGCTGTTGTATAGTGCAATCCATTCAGCGGCATCCACTGGGACTGCTACGGGTTGGTTGGTTGCTTCATGGACATATCCCGCCACATAGGTTGTGGTTGTCCTGCGTTTGGCTTCCTCATAGGTCGCCGTTATCTTGGTCATATTGGCCGTATTGATGTAGTCCTGATAGGCCGGAAGTGCCACTGCTGCAAGGATGCCGATAATCGCTACGACGATCATCAATTCAATCAGTGTAAAACCCATGTTCTGTTGAGGGTTATATCGTGTGTTAGGTTGGGCTGACATTTGGACTCCTGCGTGACTGCGTCTGGATTCTATCTATGCTAACTACTAGCCTTTTCACAATAAAAATGTCAAGAGGGCGCTGAAGCTGACGCTGCGTAGATTGTATTGCGGCTTATTAAACCAGATTTTTGCTAAATGTCTTGCCTGACTTTGTAAGGAATGGTGATAAGCGACTGTTTTTTAAAGACAAACGGTTGAAATGTTTTGAGGTTGGCATTGTCTAGGGGCCAAAGCGCATGCATTTGTTTTAGCGCGTTTTTATACGAAGCAAGGTCCCGGCCGTAAGACAAATCCCGATGGGTATAAGTACTGCTAGCAAAGGGGGAAAACCGAATACAAGACTTGCAGGTGTGATCGGGTCCTGCATCATTTTGAACAAAATGCTAACGACGAGTCCTGTCACGATTCGTCGCCCGATGGTTGTTCCTCTTGAGGAACCAAAGATAAAGCCGATCGAAATGAGAACAAGAGCAAGGCTCGAAAGCGGTTGGAAGATTTTTGACCAATAGCCAATTTGATAGGTTCTGGTATCGAGACCTGCAGCGCTTTTTGATTTGATCAGACTATTAAGAGACTCGAGAGACATTCTTCCCGGGCCGACGAGCGACTCTGTGGCAAGCGAAATTGGATCGAAGTTGACCTTCCAGGCCAGCGAGTCAAATTGATTAGACTTTATGGCGTTGCCTGCAAAGTTCGTGATGTAGACCTTAGAGAGCATCCATTGTTCTCCGTTTATTGAAGAGTGTTGGTAGCTCGCCGAATCCGCCCAAAGTATTTTTACGATACGGTTATCTTGCCTGTAGTAAACGGTGACCTTTTTCAGCGAATCCTTGCCCATGACGGAAAAGTGAGCAAATGTTTCCTCATCTTTGGACCAAATGCCATCGCTGCCTGGCGAGATGTCAAATTCCATCGAGCCTTCGCGAATGAGTCGCGCATTTAACTCCGCCTTCGGCGCAATCCACTCCCCAACGAATGTACTCCCGACTGCGAATGGGAGGCTGGCGCAGTCCGCGGCGATCGCAATCTTGTGTGTACTCATGCCAGCAGTACGTAATACGATTAACGCGCTGTTTTTTGCTAGTTGCCCCAACCCGATCAATGAGCCAGTAAGCATGGCATATGGAGCGGTTTCGTAAAAAAGCCTGGGAACGCTGAGGAGAACGAAATGAGCCGCGGTGGCAATCAAGTAGGTATTCTTAAGATCATCGAGTTGATCAAGAAATGTCGCGAGCGTTAGAAATCCAACCAAACCCAGTGACCCCAAAATTGTTGAGGCAACGATGTTTTGTCCGATATAAACATCAATGAGTTTCAATGCAAAAGCCTAACATTCCGGCGCGCGATCTTGCTGCCGAAACAGCGATTCCACCCTGATTATTTATCACGTGACTCTGCGAATGATTTTTTGGTCATCGTTATCTAATTTACGATGTGGCCTGAAATATCTCCGTGTTGATGACGTATGTTCGTTCTTGTCGGTGCCTGTACCCCTTTTACTAGTTTGCTGTGTCAGCGATCATCGTGTTGACCCTATCGAGGATGGGGTTAATGGCTTGGCAAAATGACCGAGTGATTTCGCTTGAGGCACTCCTTCAAATCATCGTCAACGGTTTTACAATGGATGTCGTGCTGATATCACAGGTTCTTCTGTTGCCTCTGTTGGCTATCGTTCTGATGGGCGACAACCAGCGCCTGAATTCAGCGCTGAAGGCGCTATCGGCCTGATGGTTATGCACCTGGTTTGCCTTGGTTGTGTTACTTGAAGCCTCGACCCCGGCCTATATCGACTTTTTTGACACGCGGCCCGGACGCATCTTTTTTGAAAATCTGGGTCATCCCACCGAGGTGGCTGGGCTTCTACTTAAAGGCTATCCATTTACCCTTGTGTGGGTAGGTCTGATAGGTCCCACGCTGACGTATTTCTTCTGGTTGGGCCTGCGGGAAGAAAAAAATTCGGTGCCAGCGTTTATGACGAGAATCGGGCAAGTCGTTTTCTTCAGTATTATCCTTATCACAGGTGCACGGTCTTCCTTCGGCCACAGGCCGGATAATCCATATTCCGTTGCGTTTTCCGGTGATCAACGGCTCAATGATCTAGCACTGAACAG
>JBLIIB010000025.1:0-22102 GCA_047634795.1 Candidatus Azotimanducaceae bacterium
GACCTCCTGAACAGCAAATATGATGAAACGGTTGAGCTGGCGTACCCCTGGAAGATTCATCAGCGTTTGTTCAGCAGGACTGTAACTTCGATCGGAGCGAGGAAGTATCCATTCAGGTGTCCCCATAAATACGGTCACCTTATTAACCTTGTTTGCGATGGCGGGAACGACTTGAGTAGCTGAGCACCCTGATCCAATAACACCGACATTTTTCCCTTCACAAGAAACAGTGTGATCCCATTGTGCCGTGTGAAACTTTTCTCCCTGAAAAGGTTCTGCGACATTAATGTGCGGAGTATTTGGGTTTGCCAGCACTTCACTGGTATCAATGATGAAGCGAGTGATATGCGGTTCACCTGATTCCATTTCAATGTGCCACAGACATTCTTGTTCATCATAAGTTAATTTTGTGACGGTCTGATTTGCTCGCGTTCGCTCTCTAATATTGAACTTATCTATGATGTAGTTCGTGTACTCGAGTAATTCACCTTGTGGCGCATATCTTTTTTTGAATTTGTGGGGGAGGAAGGAAAGAGAATACAAACCGGTTGGAATATCCACTTCGGCGCCCGGATACGAGTTATTCTGCCAGGTGCCACCAATATTTGATTTTCTTTCTAACAGGACGAAATCATTAGATTTCTTTTTTTTAAACGTATGGCAGCGAGTAAACCCGAAAACCCAGTACCGATGATAACGGTTTCAAAATATTGAGTATCGTCTTGGATGGCGATCACTTTCTTTCCAAGTGCGATTTTCGACAACAGTTCACAGTTTTAATTCCAACAAGTTTCGTTGCCACCGAGAGTTTCGGGGGTGACAACTTGCGTTTTAGATTTACCGAAATAAGTGCCGCGTGTTCATCAGCGCAGACTAAGAGCGAGTCTTTACAATAATGGGAAAGGCTCTCTTGCCGGTTCACGTGCTGAACCCGGGCAATGGATTGACCATGCCGGGACAAGTTTGCTTAGGGTTAGGAAGGCTTTATTGTTAACAGACCTGTCGCCGTTTTAGAGGCATAAACTCTTGCTGAGTACCGAGAGTTTTAGACGCATTGGTCAGGGATGCCCGTGAGGATTGTCATCTCGGTCGTCGCAAAGCTGATTGTCTAGACAGCGGAGAGGGTCCTGATCTAACTAGCGCTCGGGCCTCGCGCAACTAGCAGCGTGACTTCCTGAGTCATCACGATTTCCCCGGATTCACGGGTCACTCGGTCCGCAAGCACAATGACGCCTCTGTCTGGTTTAGTCGATGACGGCGTAGCGCTGATGCACTGTGTTGTGTAAACCAGAAGGTCGGTTGCTCTAGCCGACTGCTGTAATCTGATTTTGTCTTTCCCCAGCATGGCCATGATCCGGATTTGATCTTTGTGATCAAAGAACAGGCGGGTGCATATCGCAAAAATATGCAGCGACGATGCGACAAGTGTCCCAAACACTGACGCCTCGGCAGCGGCTTTGTCGATATGGAATGGTTGCGGATCCCACGCGTCGGCAAACGCAACAACATCTGCCTCGGTGAGCTGCCATGTACCGACTGTTGATTGGTAGCCAACAGGAATTTGCTCAAAGTACGTCACTGACTATCCTGCGTAGGTTGAAATGCCGAGCGTATCGAGTAGCGCTTGGTCTTCATCTTTTTCTGGGTTGGGCGTTGTTAAAAGACGATCACCGCCAAAGATTGAATTCGCGCCGGCAAAGAAACAAAGACTTTGGGCTTCGCGTGTCATGGCAGTTCTACCTGCGGACAATCGAACCCAAGACTCTGGCATCATGATTCTGGCGATGGCGACCGTGCGAATAAACTCGAAAATATCCAGGTCTTCTTCGATGGAAAGCGGTGTTCCTTCAACGCGAACAAGCATATTAATAGGTACAGATTCCGGGTGCTGCGGCATGTTCGCCAGTTCTATTAGCAGTTTGGCCCGGTCTACACGGCTTTCACCCATACCCACAATGCCACCACAGCAAACGTTGATGCCTGCGTCGCGCACATTGCCCAGTGTATCCAAGCGATCCTGGTACGTCCGGGTGGTTATAATTTTCTTGTAGTAATCTGGTGAGGTATCAAGATTATGATTGTAATAATCGAGCCCTGCTTCAGCCAGGCGTCCCGCCTGTTTGTTGTTGAGCATGCCCAGCGTCACGCAGGTTTCCATGCCTAGCTCGCCAACGGCCTGAATCATGGGCACCATTTTCTCTACCTGACTTTCCGTAGGGCTCCGCCAGGCGGCGCCCATGCAGAATCGGGTCGCTCCCTGATCTTTTGCTGCCTTGGCAGCCGCTATCACGTCCTTTATATCCATCAATGCGTGTGCGTCAAGACCGGTGTCATAGTGCACACTCTGGGGGCAATACTTGCAGTCTTCAGGGCATCCACCTGTTTTGACAGAGAGCAAGGTCGCTACCTGAATTTCATTTGGATCGTGATACTGACGATGAATAGTTTGGGCTCTGAATAGGAGTTCGTTAAACGGCAATTCGAACAGATCCAGCACCTGTATGGGTGCCCAATCGTGAACAAGTTGCAGGTTTGTTTCTGATTGGGTTGTACTTCGTAGCGTCACTGACTTGCTCCCATCTCGTGAAGGTTCATTTTAAACTAAATTCTTTTAAAGATGTCGAAAGTATCGCGATCCGGATGCTTTTGCATTAGAAAATCTGTGGTGCGGTTTTCCCGTGGGGTCTGGCCGAGCCCTGATCTCCTCGGAGGTTCTTGAGGCGAGATCCTCGCATTCACTTAATATCGTCCGTGTTCCTTTTCTTGCCCTTATCTAGGCGGGCGACTACAAAATTGCGTAAACCGGAGGCTTGCCCTGGAATGGTCAGGTTCTTAAACGCTTAGAAATCATTGTCTGTGTTGAGTATCTCTTGTGCTAGTTTTGCTTCTAACATCGCTTCCACTTTGGCTTTAGCTTACGCTACCTATGTTGAGTGTCATTACTTTCCGCACTCCAATAGAGGGCATGGCTAGCCACGCGACTTTTCGGTATGTTCGCATAGCGAGTTGAATAAACCATAGGGATAACCAGTTTGAATAGCTAATTTAAACAACTCATTCAGATAACTAATTCCGAAAACTAATTTAAAAAAAGTGGAGAAGGCATGAGCATCAATCGACAATGGCTGGTCAACGGTAATCCAAGGGGCCGGGCCCTCGAGATGACCGATTTCGAAATGAATGAAGCACCGCTCGATCCGCTAGCGATAGGCGAGGTCAGGGTGAAAACAGAGTACCTGAGTTTTGAGCCATCGCAAAAAGGCCAGATGGAAGTGATCTCAGGATACTCTGCGGGTGCAACAATCGGCGATGTAATGGGCGCAAGAGGCATCGGCGAGGTTGTTGAGAGCCTGGATGATTCGCTACCGACAGGGTCGAAAGTCATCGGTTCTCTCGGTTGGCAAGAGTACGCAACGCTCAGCGGAAAGTCAGTTCAGCAGATCCCCGATGACAATCTAGCAACGGCAAGGTTAGGACCATTAGGAGCGCAGGGACTCACCGCATACTTTGGATTACTCAAAATCGGCCAGCCGGAGGCCGGTGACACCGTCGTGGTCTCTGGCGCGGCGGGTGCTGTGGGTTCGGTCGTCGGGCAAATTGCAAAGATTAATGGATGCAAAACCGTGGGTACTGCGGGAAGCGCAGAAAAATGCGAGTGGTTAACGCAGGACCTTGGCTTCGATGCAGCAATTGATTACAAGAATGACGATGTCAAGAGCCAACTAAAGGCTCATTGTGCGAGTGGTGTTAACGTCTTCTTCGATAATGTCGGTGGCCCCGTACTTAATAATGTGCTTGCGCGAATAGCTTCGGGTGCACGTGTCGTGATTTGTGGTGGTATATCCCGGTACGAGCAGGGAACGCTTCCTGATGGACCGGCGAACTATTTCAACGTCGTCTTTAGGCAGGCAAAAATTGAGGGTTTTCTGCTGAGTGGTTATGAGCGGGAATATGATGTTGCGCTCGGTCGAATAACCGGTTGGATCGAAAGTGGCGAGCTCAAATATCGCGAGGATGTTCAGGAAGGTTTCGAAAACATCCCGGCGACGTTGAAGCGATTATTCACCGGGAAAAATATAGGCAAGCAATTGCTGAAGTTCTGATGGCTAAGGGGTTAAAAGCAAACCTTTAGCCACCACCTTAGCTACTAAAATCAGTGAGAGTGCGATCCAGTGAGAAATCATGCTCTGGGTCGCTAATTTGCTGAATCTCGATCATATTTCCATCTGGATCGCGTCCGTAAGTCGCCCGGATGGGGCTGCCTTCAAATTGCGGGGGCGGACAGTTGAAGGTCACGCCGTTTTTACTCAGTCGCTCGTATTCTGCATCTATGTCCTGAACATCCAGGCAAAAATGCGTGTAGCCGTGGTCGTTCACACCATAGTTTTTGTCCCGGGGTGCTCCAGTTGGATTTACATATTCGAAAAACTCAATATAGGCGTTGCCCAGTTTCAACATGGCCTGTTTGGCGTGTGAGTTTTTAAGGCCGACGATGCCATCGATAACTTCAGATCCGCGTTCCCATCCGCCCTCAAAAACGACCTCGGCGCCGATGATGTTCGTGTAGAAATTCACGATCCGATCGAGATTTGGAGTGGAAATTGCGACATGGTGAATACCTCTGATCATGTTTAGCCCTCTTTTGGGTTGTTTAGCGTATGTAAACAGTTAGTGAGAAACGGCGGCCCTACCGCCAGTATTGGCGCTGCCCAGTTGAGATCAATATTAAACTCGGCTCGCCTATCGTGACTATCGATATTTACTGCCCATCTTCGCGGGTAGACCCAGCTTTCATGAGAGGGAGAAATGTGGCGAGTTCGTCGTTCTCGATAAGCTAGGGCACCTCTGATTAAAGTCTATTTTCGCCATTACTGCGTTCGGGCCGCACCAAAACATATACGCCCCAGCCTTGTACTGACAAAAATATCCTTTTAATCAGAGCTTTCCTAGTTCTTCTCTACATTATTTGCGGTCAATAGTGGCTTGGTATGTCGCTAATTCACGCTTGATGATAGGCGCCAACAAATACAGTCCGATAATATTAGGTACGCAGATCAAAAACACCATGGCATCAGAGAAGTCCAGGATGGCGCTTAGTTCCACGCTGCAGCCAATGACGACAAAAATGCAAAAAATAAGTTTGAATGCCATCTCTGTCAGCTTGGCCTCTCCGAGGAGGTACGTCCAACCTTTAAGGCCGTAGTACGCCCAGGCGATCATGGTGGAAAAGGCAAACAGGAGTGCGGCAATCGCAATGAGATAGGGCGACCAGCTGACATTGCGCTCGAACGCGGCGGAAGTCATTGCGACGCCATCTAGGCCCTGATAAATCATTGGGTCGTAGTACAGCGTTGTGACCACAACCAAAGCAGTGAAGCTGCAGATGACAACGGTATCGATAAAAGGCTCTAGCATCGCAACATAGCCTTCGGTCAGCGCATTTTTGGTCTTTACCGCAGAGTGCGCAATGGCTGCCGAGCCAATCCCGGCTTCGTTAGAAAACGCAGCGCGTTGAAAGCCAATGATCATGACACCAATAAGACCGCCAGACACACCGTCCGGGCTAAATGCGCCGGACACAATGGCGTTGACGGCAAACGGTATGGCCTCATAGTTCATTGTCAGCATCACTAATGCACCGCCGCAGTAGAGAACGACCATGAAGGGAACAACTTTGCTTGTCACCCGTGCGATGCTTTTTATGCCGCCGATGATGACAAGACCAACGACGCTTGCTAACACCAAACCGAACAGCCATCCCTTATCTGCGAGCCAACTTGAATCTCCTCCGCTGATCGTAACGACCTGAAGGTACGCTTGATTGGACTGGAACATATTGCCAATACCAAGACAACCAATGACTATACCTAACGCATAGAATATGCCGAGAGCACGCCCCAAACGGGCTTTTCCAAGTTCAGCCAAACCTCGCTCTAGATAGTACATTGGGCCGCCCGAAACTGAGCCGTCAGAGTGATACTTCCGATAGAAAATCCCCAGGGTACACTCGACGAACTTGGTGGACATGCCTAACAAGCCAGCCACGATCAACCAAAATGTAGCGCCTGGTCCTCCCATTGATATTGCGATGGCGACGCCGCCGATGTTCCCAATACCTACGGTTCCCGATACCGCAGTCGCTAACCCTTGGAAATGTGAAACTTCTCCGGGGTGCGTTGGGTCGTCAAAATCACCCCGGGTTATTTTTAGTGCATGGCTAAAACCACGAAAACTCAGGAAGCGAAAGTAAAAAGTGAAAAACAATCCTGCCACGATTAGCCAAAGTACAATGAGGGGAAGTTCTGCGCCGAATATTGGAACACTAAAGAACACCACCTTAGAGAGCTGCGCAGCAACCGGTGCAAAATAGTTGTTGATCAGACCGTCGAGGCCGCTGGCCGACGCAGGAAAACTGAGCACCAAACTGAGCACCAAACCAAGCAGTGGCAAGAATTGTTTTTGAAAAAACCTGAGAGAAAAATGTTTCACTTTTATTCAGTTGCCAACGTCATAGCAGGGTTCGACATTGGTACGTTTGGCCCTCAAATGCAAAATTTATGGTGCCGAAAATATATCAAATATACCGACACACACTTTTTGACACTTACGTGGTTAACGATATCTCGCACAACATTTCGGTGACTTCTCCCTCGCAAACGACAGAAATAACAGCCAATTTTTGCGCGAACTCAGATTCATGATGGACCAATGGCCACCCCAAGAAGATTACTGATCGACCCTGAACGTCCTATGTACTATCACCTGGTATCGCGCTGCGTCCGCAGCAGCTGGCTGTGTGGTTTTGATCAACATTCTCGACGTGACTACGAACATCGCAAGACTTGGATACAAGAGCGCCTTTTCCGCCTTGCTCGATATTTTGCAGTGGCAATCGATGCCTATGCGATCATGAGTAACCACTTTCATTTGGTGGTCTATTTCGATCCACAGGAAAGCTATCGATGGAGCGATGCGGAGGTTGTGGAAAGATGGCTGGCGGCCTTTCCGCCTCGTGTCTCTGTTCTACCCGAGAGCGAGCAAACGTTAATTCTGAACACACATCGTGAAATACTGCTGCAGACCCCCGCTAAGCTTCAACACGCCAGAGAGACGCTCGGATCAGTCTCTATGTTCATGAAATACTTGAAACAACCTATCGCTTACCAAGCAAACAGAGAGGACAGTTGTTCTGGGCATTTCTTTGAGGGTCGATTTTACTCTGGAGCCCTACTGGATGAAAACGCGGTGGTGGCGGCTATGGCTTATGTGGATCTAAATCCTGTTAGGGCAAGCATCTTGCAGCGCATAGAGAACTACCGGTCATCTTCCGGTTATAAGCGTTCTCGTGTTGCCCGCAACACACCAGAACGTCTTAAGGAGGCTGTAAAGCCTCTAGTCTCAGGTCTTAGTCGATCTCGAATTACACTTGCCATTACTCTCGGGCAGTATCTGAATATTTTGGAGAACTGCCAGCAAGACTATTTAGCCCCGAATATCACGGACAGAAAAAGTCGCTGGTTTAATCGGGTCGCCTCAATTAAGAAAAGACAGCGCGCGTTTGGTTCCAATACAGAGTTATCGCATTGGAGAACAGAGCGAGGATGGTCTGTTCTTGGAAGCCCTTTGCCCGACGCGTGAAAAAACCTAGGCATTTCGGAATACGGTCCCATACTAAAATGAGTTTTGGCATAAAGGCTGTCAGAAAGCCGCACTGGTCAGGTTTTAACAACAAAAAATGAAGGAAAGAAAAGTGCTGTCATCGATTCACATAATTCTGGCGAAAAGTGTGTGTCCGTTTGTTTAATCTCACTTTCTAGCGAATCTTTTTCCGCGCTTTATACGTCCTTGAGAGGTTGGCGTTCAGATACTCGCCCATCACTTCAGCCTCGTAACGCGCGGGGTTTTGTGCGGACATGCATGAAGGAAGGCATTTAATTGAGGTGTCATAGCAAGGGTTGTAGAAAATCGGAATAGAGAAACGCTCCCTCTCTGGGTTACTGATAACCCGATGCTGCATGGAAGTGTAACGGTCGTTGGTCCACAGTCCCATCAAATCGCCGATATTGATCACAAACGCACCCGGAATAACCGGTGCCTTTATCCATTCGCCATCGCGGGAAAAGAGTTCCAGACCGCCGGTTTCATCCTGCTGCAGCATTGTGATGACGCCATAGTCACTGTGAGGCGCGACGCCGAAGCTTTCAGTCTCATGTTGTGGCGGATAATTTAGCAGGCGCATGGAAGTCAGAGGCTTAGGTTCATAGAGGAGCTGAAAGAAGTCTAGGGGGAGATCAAGGCTGGCGGCAAAGGCTTTCAGCAGGTGGAAACCGAACTGGCAAGCCTGATCAAAATAGGTCTCTACATCATTGCGGAACCCGGGCAAGTCCGGCCAGACATTGCAGGAATGGAAGGGCTTGCCACTGCGCACATCGGGATCGTCGGCGGGTAGATCAAATGCCATTTCAAAGCTGTGAAGGTGATTGGCTTGGTATCCAGGAATGGCATTGTCACCGAGAGGTAAATAGCCTTTATGGTTTTCATTTAGTTTGATGTCCTGCCGCGTTTCCAGGGGCAGGGAGAAAAAGCGCTTTGCTGCGTCAAATCCTCTGTCTATATCAGTCTGGGAAACGCCATGATTGATCGCATAGAAAAATCCGATGCGCTGACAGGCCTCTGCGATTTGGGCAGCGATGCCAGCGATAGCTTCGGGGTCTTCAGCATTGCGCAGGCCTGCCATGTCGATCACAGGAATTTCATTGGGGCGGGCGTCGCGTGATGCTGCTCGAGCGGCCGCGCTGCCGCGTTGGCTTGCCTTTAGGTCCATTAAGTTAGTGGTTGCATCAGTCACTAGTATTGCCTCCTTTTGTCTCTAAATTGTCTTCAAATAGCCTTCAAGTTTCCCTCACATAGCCTGGGCCTGTTTTCCCACAGACCAGGGGAATAGTAATTTCTGGAGCAAGCCAATGCTGTGAAAGGCCGCCACTGACATCAGCGACAGCAACACCATGGCAGCATAGGCCAGCGGCGTGTTGAAAAACGCCATGGCGGAGGTCAGCAGGTAACCCAGCCCCCGGTCTGCCGCCACGAATTCTGCTACGACCACCCCGATGACGGCCAGAGTGGCAGACACTTTCAATCCTGAAAAAATGTAGGGCACTGCACAGGGTAGACGGATGAAAAAGAGAGTTTGCAAAGCCGAGGCATTCATGGATTTTGCCAGTCTACCAAGGTCCGTAGGCGTCTGGAGAAGACCCGTAGCAGTAGCGATCACAATAGGGAAAAACGCTACTAGAAAAGTAATGGCGACCCGCGGGGCTTCGCTGGTGCCCATGGCAACAATCAGTATCGGGGCCATGGCGACCTTGGGAATAGACTGAATGATCAGCAGCGCAGGATACAGTGCCGCTTCCAGCAGTCGGGAGCTGGCAATCAGCAGTCCCAGAGGCAAAGCGACAAGAATTGACAAGCCGAAGCCCGAGGCGAATGTACGCAGGGTGAACAGGGTATGAAACATTAAATTGCCGGCGGAATTCACCATTTCTGCTCCGACGGCGCTAGGTGCCGGCAGCAGGAAACTGTCAATAGATAAAAAGTACACCGAGCCTTCCCAAAGCACCAACAGTCCCAGTAAAGCCAGAGCCGGGGCGACGAGTCGCATGAGCTTTGATAGCGGTGCGGGGTGGCTCGGATTTCCTGTCATGACGATCTACTCGTCCCAGTATGTTGATTGGCAGCAAAGGGAGAAGGTCCGGTTTCCGCTTCGAATATGCAGTCACGGATGATCCTGGCATGTGCAATAACTGCTGGATCTGTCGGATCTCTGGGATGTGCTTGGGTAATGTTGATGATGCGCCGAATTCTGCAGGGCTTCACGGCCATGATGACCACCTGGTCTGACAGTAACGTGGCTTCCTCAATGGAGTGGGTCACCATGACCACGGTATGAGGCTGCTGCTGTCGGAGTTTCAGTAATTCCTTGCCCATGATTTCCCGAGTCAGAGCATCCAACGCGCCGAAAGGCTCGTCCATCAGCAATAGCGCCGGGTTGGAAATCAACGCACGACACAGCGCAACCCGTTGTTGCATGCCGCCGGATAACTGGTGTGGCAGGGCGTTGGCAACGGCTTCCAAGCCACATAATGATAATAACTCTAGCGCTCTGATTCTTCCACTAACGAGATCACTATGGGATATTTTCAGTGGAAACAGCACGTTTTTTATCACACTAATCCACGGGAGCAAGGTAGGTTGTTGGAACATCATGCTGGTTGCGGGATCCGGTCCTGACACCTGCGTTTCATTAATCAGGAGCGTTCCTTGTTCTGCAAACTCCAGTCCTGCCAGCAGGCTGAGCAACGTTGATTTACCGCATCCCGAGAGACCGACCACGGTCACGAACTGGTTCCTTCCGATGCTGAGACTGACATCTTGAAAAGTAAATTCGCCATCAGGCTGACTTGGGTAACGGTGGCTAACCTGATCGAGATAGATCATGGCGTGCCCGAATCTGCGGTAACGGCGTTAACAATTGATGCGTCCACAAAGTCTGTCGTGTCGAGGGTAGGCTCTAGTCCCTGGGAGCGAACCACGGCGGCATAAGTGGCCGCGACCCTTTCCATGTCAAATTTCCCTGGCCCTATTCGGTCAGTCACCTCATTAAACATAAAAGGCAGAGCAGCGTTCAGGCTGAGCAGCGCATCTTCCTTATTGATTTCGGGGTAGAACTTTCGGTGCAGCGCAACGGTCTCGGCCGGGTGTGCCTGAGCATATAGACGGGCCTTGAGAGTGGCTTGCAGGAAGCGGCGCAGCACATCGGGTTTTTGTGCAATGAGATCATCGGGGGCGGCAATACACTGGCCATAGATATCAAGTCCGTAGTCTGCATAGTGAATAGCACGAACAGATTCCCCCATTTTTCGCGCTTGTCGATCGAGAAAAGGTTGATTGGTGACAAAGAAGCCTGCTGCGTCGACGCGCTTGCGCAGCAAGAGGCCGGCCATAGTGGTAGCGTTTACATGTGTGATGTTGATGGAAGAGAAATCGAAACCATATTGCTCCGCCAGCATAGGTAGGTAGAGGAACACGGCATTGCCGGGTTGGGTGGCGACTTTTTTGCCTGCGATGTCACTCAGGGTTCGGATGCCCGAGCTTTCAAGCACTAAAAAGCCGCCCGGGCTGATAGTTTGTACACTGGCGATGCACTTTACCTGCGTGTCCTGCTGCAGACGGCCACTGATAATAGCGGCAAGGTCGACTTCCCCGACATCAAACAACCCCGCCGCCAACTTGGTGGTGGCATCTATGGATCCGAAACCACGCTTAACCGTTAGGTCAATTCCTGTCTCTTCGTAATATCCCAAGGCACGACCGACGCTGTAAGGCGAATAATCGCCCACAGGTAACCAGGGCAAAGTGAAGCGTAGAACATCGTTTTCGGCAACTGCTATTGTCGGCAGTAAAATAAATGCGGTTAAGAGCAAAAGACACGTGCGTGACAGCACCATCACGGCGCGGCATTTAGGGTTGCGTGCTTCTCGCTGGTGCATATATTGGACCAAGAGTTTAGTTACAACACACGCAGCAACTATGGTGCCAGAAGCTGTCGATACGGGCAGAAATTTGAGAGTGGGTATTTCCTCGTGATAGAAAGGCGCCCGCGTGGGAACCCTGACAATAAAAATAAACAAGAAAGACGGTTGTGGATGCCGACATCTTCTCTGGAATGGTAATTGCGTATAAGACCTTTCATAAAGAACATTCGATTTTCCACCGAACTTCCCTGCCAACCAAGACCAGGTCCGATCCCGACCCGTCTAGTCTAGTATGCAAGACGCGTTGCGAAGTGCAGCTGGATTTCATCAGCGCGATATAGCGCAAGCGTTTTTCGCGATTAAGGAGCAGGCAAACTCGAGTCATTCCACACACGACTGCCGCAATATCCTCACCAAGATGACCTGTAAACTCTCGCTATTGTGGCGGCATGCGTCAGCTTTCGGCAAGTCTTCGTGAGTGCGCTTCACTTTTAGAATCGTTATAAATCAGTTCGTATTTTCTATGAGCAAACATCTTTATGAGAAAAAATAGTTATGAGTAAAAATAATCACCGGTTGCTTCTGCTTCTGCTTTTCTTTCTGCCATGGAATGTTGGTGCTGATATCAAAGTGAAGCAAAATATAAAAGTGAAAGTAGTCATTGTGACAATGTTTGAAACGGAAGGTAAGCGGGCTGGCGAACGACAGCTCTGGCAAGAACGTCTCGGTCTTGACCAAAGGTTGCCTTTGCCAGCAGGTCGCTCAGAAGTATTCACCGATGGGGAAGGAATACTGTGTATCACCACATCAATGGGTGTATCTAACGCTGCCGCCTCCGTGATGGCACTTGGACTTGACCCGCGTTTTGACTTTACCCAGTCATACTGGCTAGTGGCCGGTATCTCCGGCATCGACCCGAATGATGGCTCTATGGGCAGCGCCGTATGGACCCGGTTTGTTGTAGACGGTGGGTTGGCCCACGAGCTTGATGCCAGAGAAATCCCAGACGACTGGGAAACGGGTTATGTTCCGTTACATTCATCGCGTCCCTATGAACGTAGCGATCAACCCATGAATCCAAGTCAGGTGTTCAGGCTCAACGAACAACTCCTGCAATGGGCTTTTCAGCTAACGCGGGGTACGTCTCTGTTGGATTCACCAAAGATGAAAGAGCGGCGTTCTCAATTTGTGGGTTTTCCCAATGCGCAGCGCGCGCCATTTGTGCTGATTGGGAGTAATTTGAGCGACTCCACCTTTTGGCATGGCGCAAAGATGACCGAGTTCGGTAATCAATGGACTCGCTTCTGGACTGAAGGCCAGGGTAATTTTGTGACTAAAGCGATGGAGGATAGTGGCACGCTCCAGGCGCTCACAAATTTGGATGCTGCGGGTTATGCCGATTTTAATAGGGTCATGATCCTGCGTACTGCCAGTAATTACTCGATGCAGTCGCCGGATATGACGGCAGCCCAGAGCCTCGCTCGCGAGCATGGCGCAGCACTTTCGGCTTTTGATGAGTCGATCGAAGCGGCTTTTCGTGTTGGCAATCCTGTCGTTCAGGCAATTGTCCAAGACTGGGAGACTTATAGAGAAACCATGCCGACCACCGTTAGCGAATAAAGTGTTTGTGCTGTTGTAGCCGGACTGAATAAAAAACCGATTGGAATAAAAATAAATCTGTAGGAGATCAAATGAAGTTAAATCGCCGTAATTTTCTATCCACTAGCGCGTTGGCCATCACCCAGTTAGGCCTGGTAACAATCCCAGTCGAAAATACCTGGGCAACCGAGCAAGACGGTTTACGCAAATCTATTTGCGGATGGGTGCCGGGGTCATTAGAACCGACGATCACCGACGTGGTCTTTGAAGCAGATGAACCGGCTCGGCACATTGGCTTTGTCAGGCGGGCGATACAGTTATCAAAGGATGCGGTGGCACACTGCAACCATCCTTTCGGGGCGATATTGGTACATGAGGGCAGGGTCATACTTAAAGCGGAGAACAGGGTTTTTACGGATGGTGATGCGACCCAGCACGCTGAACTGCGATTGATCAGCGATGCCAACAAGGCTCAGCATATCTCCCCTGAGATGCTTAAAAAATCAGTCCTCTATACTAGTGCAGAACCTTGCGCCATGTGCTGCGGGGCGATCTTCTGGTCTGGAGTTCGGCAGGTCGTCTATGCAGCGCCCCATGATTCGTTTGGTTCCGAGGGCACATTTCCCGTGCCGTGCAGAGAAGTCTTCAAATTTGCCCGGAAGACGCAGGGAACAAATAGCCGGCGAAGTGACGAGAGCGTGACGGTCATCGGACCCCTGTTAAAAGAGGAGTCTGTGCCCACAGTTTCCGGGTACTTCAAGGATAAGGTTGTCGAAGAGTTTGGGCGTTGCACGATTGATCATCAGGTATAGCATGGTGTGAATTCAGCGAACCCTCAATCGATAAAGCGCTATTCTTACCGCATTGGTCACTGGCTAGTTTTCTTTAACGCGTTGTTGGCATTTGGATTGAATGTTCGGGCGACCGAGATGGCGCTGAAAGCTGAATCTGTGGCAGACAGCTCGCATTAGAATGCCATAGGGATTAGCCCAGTTTCAATGATCGCCAAATGATTGTGTTCACTGGCAACCATTGGCGATGTGCCTTATCCATTCTGCGTGAGTACTTTTACAAAGTTCTCGAACCTGATGCTGAAATTCGGTGTCTAGATGCGATCTACATCTTATTAGCCTGAGCGCGAAACCATTTCCGCTTGATGCTTTGATTCCAATCAAGTCGCTTTGTCGTTAAAAGCGATCGAGCAACTTTGGCACAGCACCAATAACGGGTAGGCTTCGGGAACTGGAACATTCGTGATGGTATGTGGTTTCGATGATGTATTAAATTCAACCTTACACTCGCTCTTCACTTTGCCCCTCCTTTCTTAGCCGCTTTACTTACAATTTCATCCTAACAAGAAGAACAAAACGAGGAAGAGAAGGTTAGAATACGGAATCGAGAGACTAATAAGAGCCAACGATGCTGAGCCTTGGGCAAACCTACATCTTGCGCGTATCCAAAATGACTGACCATGGTGCCTACATGGATGGGGAGAACCTGGGTGAAATCCTGTTGCCAAGCAGATATTGCCCGCCCGGCCTGGAGGTAGACAGTCACCTACCCGTTTTCCTTTATCAGGATTCTGAAACTCGGCTCATCGTCACAACGCAAATTCCCAAGGTCGAGGTCGGGCAATTCGCGTACCTTCAAGTTGTTGCCAACACAGATTTCGGGACCTTTATGGACTGGGGTTTGGATAAGGACTTGCTAGCACCTTTTGGGGAGCAACACAGACCCATGGAGGTGGGCCGATCCTATCTGGTGTACGTCTATCTCAATAACGCGGATGGTAGAATCACCGCGTCATCCAAAATAGACAAGTTTCTTAATGACGACGCACCACACGACTTTACGCCAGGCCAGCACGTCGACCTGATCATCGCAAACAGCACTGACCTCGGATTTAAGGCCATTATCGATCACAGCCATTGGGGACTTTTGTACAAAGATGAAGTTAACGAAAGGCTCAGTTTTGGCCAATCCAAAAGTGGTTTCATTAAATTTTTGAGAGCTGATGGCAAGGTTGACTTAGCGCTAAAGCAGGAGCAAGCCGCCCGGGACCAGTACACCATGACGGTTGTAAACTACCTCAATGAGCACGATGGCTTTGCAGCCGCTCACGACAAAACAGATCCTGCGAAAATTCAGGAGCTTTTCGGCATGAGTAAAAAATCTTTCAAGAAAACCATTGGCGGGCTTTACAAACAGCGTGTAATTACGATTCAACCCGACGGTATTCGCCTCAAAAACCGGGCTAACAGCCCAACAAAAAACGGAACTTAACCATTAACAACAACGATATCCTTCGCCGCCTTCGCTACTCATTTGATTTTAACGATTCGAAAATGATCGCTATTTTCTCTCAAGCTGAGCAGGAGGTAAACCGCGGTGAGATCAGTGGCTGGCTAAAAAAAGACGAAGATCCCGAGCAACTGGAGTGCGATGATCCGACGTTAGCCTGCTTCCTCAATGGCCTGATTAACGAGTTGCGCGGCAAGAAAGAGGGTGCCCAACCCGAACCGGAAAAAAGGCTCACTAACAACATTATCTTCAAGAAACTCAAGATCGCTCTTAACCTCAAAGCTGAAGACATCGTAAGAATTATGGCGCTTGCAGACTTTAATGTGAGCAAGACCGAACTCAGCGCATTTTTTAGAAAGAAGGGACACAAACACTACAAACAGTGTCAGGATCAAATTCTCAGAAATTTCATCCACGGTATCCAGATAGAATACCGAGACGAGATCGAGGATGGCGAAAACTCTGCCTAAAAACCGTTTATGAAGCCCCGCCTAAAAACAAGCTTTTAGGCGCTGAGTAGGTTGTCAGAGTTGGCGTGTGCTATGTCCTACTTTGATAGCAGCAGTAAACTACCGACCATTATCCTCGCAAATTTTCTCTAACCTTACCCCATAGACTTAAGTATTATGTGGTCATTGAAATCGGCCTGACAAACTCCGCGGCGATTTTAGTCTCATTTCTCGTGATGGAGCATTCATGCTACTTAGTACTCAAATAGTTACTTGGTTGACGCTCATAACGCTATTCAACTTGGTCACCCAACCCGCCAGAGCAGATGTATCAGCATTGGGTCGTCTGGAACCATTGAATGGTGTGATGAAAATCACGGCACCTGTTATTCCTGAGGCAGGAAACGGGGTTGTGCTGGGCTCATTGAACGTAAAATCAGGTGACAGGGTGAAAGCAGGGGACCTGTTGGGCATCGCCGAGAGCAGCAAAATACTAGATGCGCTCAAGGACCAGGCGGCTGTGGCGTTGAAACTCGCGGAAGAAAATGGCAGGGCTTCTGCGGCGCAGGCAGACGCGGCGTGCGTCAGAGCTACGGTTAGTCGCAGGGAAGCCGACAGGCGTCGCAGCCTGTTCGAGCAGAACCTTTCTTCACTCGAAGAATCGGAAAGAGCGTCTGCTGACGCTGAGTTCCAAGAGGCCACCTGTCATGCGTCCAGAATATCGTCCCAGGCAAGTCTTAGTGAAATTGATCTAGCTAAATCCTATCTTGTTGTCAGGCATGCCAGCCTGGCTCGCGCATACATTTATGCTCCGGTCTCCGGTCGAATTCTACACATTACCGCCTGGCCAGGAGAATCAGTCGGCCCGGAGGGGGTTCTGGAATTGGGTCAGACAGAAACGATGTATGCCATCGCAGAAGTCTACGAGACGGACATCCATAAAGTAGCGGTCAATCAAACCGCAACAATATCCAGTCCGGCACTGCCAACGCAACTGACGGGGGTTGTCGAACATATTCGGCCGTTGATTCGTAAACAGGATGTTACCGACACGGATCCTGCTGCCAGAAAAGACGCCCGAGTCGTTGAGGTCGAAATCAGGATTGATGAACCGGGGCTGGTCGAAAGTCTGACTAACCTGCAGGTGGAGATCATCATTGAGAACTAGGCAGGCTGCTGCAGTGCTACCATGGCATTTCGATCAATGAACGCCCCTCTAGGTTGGAAGCAGCTTCGTCACAAACCGTGGCGGCTTGCTGTTGCATTGCTTGGCATCGCTTTTGCTGTCCTGCTGATCATGATGCAGCTTGGATTTCGCGAGGCGCTATTTGAAAGCGCCGTTCGCTATCACGAGCGCTTCAACTACGATATTGCGTTGTTCAGTCCCGATAGTGTCTTTATCGTTCGCCCTGAATCGTTTTCTATACGACGCGTATACCAATCGCTTGCTGATCCAGGGATTGAATCTGTTACCCCGGTCTATATATTCCCGGCCGTCTGGAAAAACCCCTGGACCAACAGTCGACGCAGCCTGAACGCGGTCGGCTTCGATCCTTCCGATTCCGTGCTGAGTGCGCCGGGCTTTGAAGCGGTTCGTGAAAAGCTTACCCAGAGAGATGTAGTTATCTTTGACGCAGCGTCGCGCCCGGAATTCGGGGACGTTCGCGAGTATTTTGAGGCGCAAGGAAATGTTAGAACTGAAATAAATAACCGTGAGATAGAGGTTGTCGGGCTATTCGAGATGGGTACGTCATTCGGCATCGATGGTTCTGTGATGACGAGTTCGGATAACTGGCTGCGACTGTTTCCCAGCAGAAATAGGAATGACATTCAGCTTGGCCTGTTACAAATTAAAGATGGCGCAGACTTGGAAGTCGTCAGTGAAAGGCTCCGAAGCTATTTGCCCAAAGACGTGCTTGTCATGACGAAGGCCCAGTTTGTTGAGCGAGAAACCAGCTACTGGAATCGCGCAACGCCCATCGGCTACGTGTTCGCTTTCGGTGCGATCATGGGGCTGGTTGTAGGGTCGATTATTGTTTATCAGATTCTGTTTGCGGACGTATCTGAACATCTGAGTGAATACGCGACGCTCAGAGCGATCGGTTATAAGAATCGCTTTATCGCAGGTATCGTCCTGCAGCAGGCAGTCATTCTTGGCGTTCTGGGCTTTGTTCCGGGAATTGCGGCAGCCTGGTTTTTATACGGTCAGGCCGCTGCGGCGACGTCTCTACCACTTTATGTCACGCTAGACAGGGCTGTCTTTGTGTTCGTTCTCACGCTTGCGATGTGCGCTATTTCGGCATTGCTGGCCGTACGCAAAGTTGCAACAATTGACCCGGCTGAGGTCTTTTAGATGAGCGCAATTCGAGCAGAGGGTATCAGTCATTTCTACGGGCGCGGCGCTCTCAGAAAACAGATTCTATTCGACATCAATCTTGAAATACCTCAGGGACAGATTGTTATTGTGACGGGACCTTCAGGTTCCGGTAAGACAACATTGCTCACTTTGATTGGTGCGCTGCGCTCAACCCAGGAGGGGAGTCTGCGAGTGCTCGGCGAAGAATTATATGGCGCCAGCAACAACGTACTGTCGGACTTGCGACGAAACATCGGTTTTATCTTCCAGCAGCACAACCTGCTTGAGGCGCTTTCGGCGGTGGACAACGTGGAACTGGGTTTGCAGGTATCAGGAAAATATCAGCGTCAAGAGCTCCGTTCTCGGGCTATCCAGATGCTGGAATCGGTAGGCCTCCAAGAACGTATTGACCACAAACCGGAGCAGCTTTCCGGAGGCCAACGTCAGCGCGTGGCGATAGCAAGGGCGCTGGCATCGGAACCTGCCATGTTGCTCGCAGATGAACCCACTGCGTCTTTGGATAAAGAGTCTGGGCGGGATGTCGTTGAACATATGAAGCGACTGGCCAGGGAGCAGGGCACGACCATTTTGATAGTCACCCACGACAATCGCATTCTTGATGTCGCTGACAGAATCGTACACCTGGAGGACGGCTATTTGATGTCTTTCACGGATTCTGTCATTTCAAACAACGATCATATGATGGGGCTGCTCGCGGATGCTAATGACAATGTCAATATTCAGGCGGAAATTGACAAGCTTGATGAGCCGGACTTCAAGCGAGTACTGCAGGATATGTCGAATGAATCCCTGCGGTTTCTGAAGGCGACGAGCCTGGCCAACGACCATGCGTACCAGTCTTTACTGGAGCAAAGTTTGTTTGCGTTTGTTCGCAAACTATCTCAAATCGTCGAGGCAGAACGAGCGTCCCTGTTTCTGGTAGATGAATCGAATCAGACAATGCTGCTCAGAGTGACCGAGCAGCTGCCCGTCCATGAAGACATTAGAATCCCTCTCGATTCGGGTATTGTCGGCGCGGCCGTTCAGAGCGGTGAGCCCGTCATGGTCGTCGACGCATACGAAGACAGTCGTTTTAACAAGGATGTTGACCTGAAAATGGGCTACCGAACCAAATCTGTGCTGGCGATACCGATTAAGGACCGTGAGGGAAATGTGTTCGCGGCAGTTCAACTGTTAAACAAAATGGATGGGACGGGTTTTACACGGAAGGATCAGGACAGGATTGATCATCTGTTGGAAGATCTGTCGCTAATCCTGGAAAGCTGGACAGGTCGTCATGCCGGATGATTCGCATATCGATAGCACCGAGGTCGTGAATACCGGTCTCGACGAAACCATCAATCGGTTTCTGGAAAGTTACTTCAACCTTCCGGTAGGGGACGGTCAAGTGATCGCCCGAGATTTGGAAACGATCCACATCCACGGCGACCAGCCACTTTTTCACCAGGGTGACGCAACCGATTCGATGTATCTGCTGATTCGTGGGCGATTGCAGGTGTGGATTGACGCAGACAAGCCCATCTTTGTTGGGGAGGTCCAGCCTGGCGAAAGTGTCGGAGAAGTTGGCCTGATCACCGGCGAGCCAAGAAGTGCCGATGTTATGGCCACACGGCACAGTGTGCTGGTGAAATTGGGCAGACACGCTTTTGAAAAGCTTGCCGCTGACCATCCATCAATGGTCATGCAACTGGCTTCGATCGTTGCTCGACGTCTTCATGAAAACACCACTGGTATCAATACAAAGGTTCGTCCAGCCCCCAGTGTAATCTGTCTGAGGCCACTGGATGGCACCGCGAGATTACTCGATCTGGTAAAATCGATAGCTCAGGCTTTGGAACAGCACGGCAGCGTGCTTCATCTCTCTGAGGCACGAGTCAGCGAAATAGAACCATCTGGTCAGAGAACACATCTCGATGTCGGCTCTGAAAACTTTCACCGCTGGTTCAGCCAACAGGAAGAAGACTACGGATTTGTATTGCTGGAATGTGGGACAGATAGTAATGAGTGGTCTCGGTTTGCGGAATCTCAGTCTGATTTGATAGCACTGTTGGCCGATGCGGACTCGGACCCGACGCTCCGAACCTTTGAAACAAGTGATCATTCCGATCGGACTCATATGAAACATCAGGTGCTGATACTCGACCATGCCGATATGACGATTAACGGAACCGGGCTCTGGCTTGCGCAGCGTGATGTTGATTACCATTTACATCTTCGCCGAGACAGCGGTGAAGATCTTGCCAGGGTCTGCCGAATCATGGGGGGCAAGGCGAATGGGTTTGTTTTGGGCGGTGGTGCAGCACGTGGGTTTGCACATTTGGGTGTTTATCGTGCGCTCTGCGAGTCGGGAATACCGGTTGATTGGATAGGAGGAACGAGCATTGGCGCAATTATGGGTGTGGCGATTGCCGTTTACGGCGACGCTGATTTAGTAGAGCGGAACGTTAGGGAAGCTTTCGTTGAAGGTAAGCCTTTCGGCGACTATACGCTGCCATTGGTTTCGATATTGTCCGGTAGTCGAATGAACGCGCTTTCACAGAAGTTCATGCCGGGTCGAATCGAGGATCTGGCGATTCCCTTCTTTGCGATATCGAGCGACATTAACACCGGGGACATCAATATTCATGAATCAGGAATGATCTGGCGGGCCACAGGCGCCAGCGCGGCATTGCCAGGCGTACTGCCACCCATGGTGCATCATGGCTCACTCGCCGTCGATGGTGCTGTCCTGAACAATCTGCCAGTGGATGTGATGGCGAGCAAACCGGTTGGGCAGATATTTGCATCCATGCTGTCATCACGAGACGAAGACCAAATTGATTTTGAAGATATCCCTTCTCCTTGGAAACTTCTCGTCGGGCGATTTTTTCCTTCAATAGCGAATGCGAATATCCCGAGTCTCGCTGCGCTGTTGTTTAAAGCAACCGAAGTGGCCAACAGAAAACGCACCAATGAATTAGCTGCACGCGCAGACGTTCTGTTTCGGCCGCCTGTTCAAGATTTTAGTCTGCTGAAGGTCGACCGTTTCGACGAGATCGTTAATGCGGGCTATTCCAGCGCATTAGCTCAATTGAAAGAATCAAAGAGTGCTGACAAGCAACAATAGCGACGCGTTCTTATTCAGGCCTAGATGTTTGAGTGACTGGCACCGATTACATTATTTTGGTCTTTAAATGATTTCGCCTGAAATGAGTGTGTGTCTTTCCAACGTCGTTACGATACTAGTGCGATGTCATAATAACTCCATGGCCACAGCGAATAAATCACGGCCGAAGTACGACTTCTTGGTTTTATGGTGAAATTGAGCTGCCGGCGCATTCAGCTGTAAACTTTTCCGGCGCACTGGCCTAGGCCCGGCGTCCCCAGCCTGCGAGGTATGACCGGTGTGGCCCGACCTGGGCATCCCTACACCGATATCCTATTAATCAGCGTTTCTCTAGCCAAATGAGGCTAAGGTCTGAAAAAGTGAAGGGGCCTTGCTCTGGCCAATCCTCAAAATTTTGATGGGTTAACTTGACCTATCCCCAGGCGAAAGGGCTAGCTTACTTGCGGGATGTCTAGTGCTGCCATTCTTGGGCAGTGATTGCCTTTTTCGTTTTCTCCTAACGCCTTCTCGCTGACGCTTTCGTAGTGGTCGCTTTCTTTACGGCCGCTTTCTTTACTGGAGCTTTCTTTACAGGGACTTTCTTGGCCGGAGCTTTCTTTACAGGGACTTTCTTCACGGCCGCTTTCTTTACTGGAGCTTTCTTTACAGGGACTTTCTTGGCCGGAGCTTCGTTTACGGGGGCTTTCTTTTTGGCGTCTTTTTTCGACGATTTTTTCTCTGCGGCCTTCTCGGACTGTGC
>JBLIIB010000026.1:0-21202 GCA_047634795.1 Candidatus Azotimanducaceae bacterium
TTTGGTGGAAAGCTGAGTCTGAACCACAGCAATTTTCTCGATTAGCTCTGACTTAGTCATATCTGAGTTAGCCGATCAGTCGATTAGCCAGAGGGCCAGCGCAAAAAGCACTAGCCTTTGCTGTCATCTGATCCGCCCATCTGCTGCTTAATGAGATCACCAATAGTCGTCGGTGCTACCTCAGGCTGCTGTTCCTTGTGCTCACGAACGGCATCAGCTTCATCTGCCATGTCCTTCGCTTTGATCGACACGCCCAGGATCCGGTTCTTACGATCAACAGAGACAATTTTCACCTCTATATCGTCGCCCACGCTCACTGCATTGCGCGCATCTTCAACACGATCAACACTAATTTCAGATGCTTTCAGAATACCGTCAACTTCTTCTGCCATTTCAAGCACTGCTTGCTTGGCATCAACTTCTTTAACCTTACCCATCACAATCGCGCCGCGCTCGTTCACCGCAACGTAATCGCTGAAAGGATCTTCTTCGAGTTGCTTCAGACCGAGAGAAATACGCTCTCGTTCTGCATCGATCGAGAGGATTACAGTCTCAATTTCATCACCCTTGGTGAATCTTCGAACTGCTTGCTCGCCTGGCTCGTTCCATGAGATATCAGAAAGGTGAACCAGACCGTCGATATTGCCATCAAGGCCAATAAAGATACCGAAGTCAGTGATCGACTTGATGTATCCACGAATCTTGTCGCCCTTGCTGTGAAGCGTAGCAAATTGTTCCCAAGGATTGCCCTGACACTGTTTGATACCCAGGGAGATTCGACGACGTTCTTCGTCGATATCCAGAACCATGACTTCAACTTCATCGCCGACCTGAACAACTTTGCTCGGGTGGATGTTTCTGTTGGTCCAATCCATCTCGGAAACGTGCACAAGGCCTTCAACGCCTTCTTCAATTTCAGCGAAACAACCATAGTCTGTCAGATTAGTGACACGAGCCATGGTACGTGCGCCCTCAGGATATCGTTGGGTAATAGCGACCCATGGATCTTCACCGAGCTGTTTGAGTCCGAGAGACACGCGATTGCGCTCACGGTCAAATTTCAGCACCTTCACGTCAATTTCGTCACCAACGGCAACAATCTCGCCGGGGTGCTTGATGCGCTTCCACGCCATGTCAGTGATGTGCAGCAAGCCATCAACACCGCCAAGGTCAACAAATGCGCCGTAGTCAGTCAGGTTCTTAACGATACCCTTCACTTCCTGACCTTCTTGTAGTGATTCAAGCAACGCTTCGCGTTCAGCGCTGTTTTCCTGCTCAAGAACAGCACGACGAGACACAACAACGTTGTTTCTCTTCTGATCGAGTTTGATGACTCTAAAGTCCATTTCCCGACCTTCGAGCTGTTCATTCTCTCGAAGTGGCCGGACATCAACAAGTGAACCCGGGAGGAACGCGCGAATATCGCGAATTTCAACCGTGAAGCCGCCTTTCACACGACCGCTGATCAATCCAGAAATAACTTCCTGCTTTTCGTAGACATTTTCGAGGATCATCCAGGATTCCGCACGCTTGGCTTTCTCGCGAGATAAACGCGTTTCGCCAAAGCCGTCGTCAACCGCATCCATTGATACCTGCACGGTATCTCCGACGTTGACTTCGAGCTCGCCGCTCTCATTCAGGAATTGTTCTCGGGGGATGACACCTTCAGATTTGAGTCCCGCGTGTACCGTGACCCATTCGCTATCGATGTCTACAACAACGCCAGTAATAATAGCGCCGGATTGCATGTCTATGATTTTTAAGCTTTCTTCAAAAAGCTCCGCAAAACTTTCACTCATTGATTAGTTCCCTGGGCAAAATTACCCATTCCGCCACGATCCAACATTCGTGGGTCCAGTTAGTAAATGAGGTGGTTTGAGACGCATCCGGCACCTTGCCAGACGTTGGGGCGCATCAATCACCTAGTTTTTCCGCCACAATATGACGAACTAGATCAAGCACTGTGGCTACATCCATATCCGTACTATCGATGACAAAAGCATCCTCAGCTGGCCTAAGCGGCGATACGGATCTTTCTGTATCTCGCTCGTCCCGAGCCTGTATGCTCTTAAAAAGGTCGTGAAGACTAACACCAATACCCTTATCTTTCAACTGGTTATAGCGTCTGGCTGCTCTCGCCTCCGGACTCGCTGTCAGAAAAATTTTTACAATCGCATCGGGGAACACTTCCGTGCCCATATCCCGCCCATCGGCCACGAGCCCCGGGGGCTGGCGGAATGAGACCTGCCGCTGGTGTAAGCCAACCCTAACGGGCTGAATCGATGCAACAATCGAGGCATCGACACCGGCTTCATCGGACCGGATTTTTCTGGTCACGGCTACGCCAGACAACTTTATCTCCAAAGGATCTTCGGGGTCGCCGGTAGGAACAAAAGTGACATCAAGGTTTCTTGAAATGGCGGCTAGTCGTTCAATATCAAGCGCCCCTGGTGCAGGGACTCCCGACTCAAGGATAATACCTTCGTTTCTCGCAGCAAGCCCAACCAAACGATAGAGCGCACCGCTGTCCAATAGATTAAACCGATATTGTCGTGCGAGATGCGTGGCCACCAACCCCTTGCCGGAGCCGCTTGGTCCATCGACTGCAATGACTGGCGGTTGATCAGGCATCAGTTTTCCCGCCGGGCTGGATAGTTGCGAAATGATCTCTCGCTGCCTTTGCACGCTCAAAGACGCTTTTCAATTCGTCAAACCGGCCGGATTCAATCATTGACCTTAGTGCACCCAAGTCCTCGAGATAGCGATCCAGAACTTCTAAAACCGGCGATTTATTAGCAGCTAACACGTCACGCCACATGGTCGGGTCAGACGCTGCAATACGTGAAAAATCACGAAAACCTCCTGCGGCATATTGGAATACTTCCATGCTGTCCCCACCACCCGATAGCGTATCTACCAGCGCATAGGCCAATAGGTGAGGTAGATGGCTGGTCTGCGCAAGAACATTGTCGTGATGCGCTGCACTCATCGATGAGACGTTTGCTCCGAGTTCGCTCCATAGCTTCTCGACCAGTAATAACGCCTCGGAATCAGTACTTTCCTCAGGTGTCAGAATGACTCGATAGGATCGAAACAGATCAGGATTGGCAGAAACAACACCATGCTTTTCTGAACCGGCAATAGGGTGACCCGGGACAAACCTCGCGGGTAGCCAGCCAAAAACATCAACCGCCGCTTGAATGACCGGCGCTTTGACACTCCCGACATCGGTTAAAATTTGATCCTTGAGGTCAATGGCGCTCAGCACCTCACCCATAGATTGAACTGGCACAGCCAGTATCACGAGATCTGCATCGCGTGCTGCAGCACCAATGTCCGTTGCTTTTTCGTCTATCAGGCCTAAATCGTACCCGAGGTTAAGGTTATGCTCGTTTTTATCCCAGGCGACAATATGCGTTGCGAGCCCGTGTTTTTTGACACCGGCGGCAATTGACCCCCCGATTAATCCCAGCCCGATAATGGCAATCCGGCGAAACGCAGGATCACTCGTTACAGGATCACTCATCAAACGACAGCACTTTTTGCAGCGCGACTTTGAACCGTGCGTTTTCTTTCGGCAAACCAACAGTTACGCGCAAATGGTTAGGCAGGCCATACACACCGATGGGACGAACGATGACACCCTCGGTTAACAGTGCGTCGTAGACCTTTGATGCCTCTTTGCCCACATCAATAGTCAGAAAATTCCCCACGGAAGGTATATAGCCTAAGCCCATCTCATCACAGGCCTGTGAGAGAAAAGCTAATCCTTCAGCATTCACATCGATTGATCGCTGCAAATGTTCTTCATCATCCAATGCAACCAGTGCTGCCGCGAGGGACATGGCATTCACATTAAAGGGTTGTCTTACCCGGTTCATCAGGTCGGCGATATCCGGGTGGCTCACGGAATAACCGATTCTGAGCCCGGCCAAGCCGTACGCCTTCGAAAAGGTTCTCGTCACGATCAGATTGGGATATTCGTCAACCAATTTAAGCCCGTTAGGATAACCATCTACTGAGACATATTCGAAGTAGGCCTCATCCAAAACCACAAATACATCATCACGAATGCCGTCGAGGAGAATTCGAAGATCGCTCTCATTCACCCAGGTGCCCGTGGGATTATTAGGATTGGCAATAAAAACAATCCGTGTGGATTCACTCACGGCGGCAAGTGTTGCCGCCATGTCCTGCGCAAAATTCTTTGCCGGAATTACTTTAAGCTCAGCGCCGAGCGATTTAGTCACCAGCGGATAGACCACAAATGAGTGCTCGGAGACAATAGATTCAAGGCCCGGACCCAGGAAAACACGGGCGATAAGTTCCAGAACATCGTTTGATCCGTTGCCAATCGTGATTCTGTTAGGTTCGATGCCGTACTTGTTCTGCAGTCGCTGCTTTAAAAGATAGCCGCTGCCATCGGGATAGCGCGCCAACGAAGCCAGTAGATCCGGCAGCTTCTGGATAACCTTCTTTGATGGTCCCAGCGGGTTTTCATTGCTGGCGAGTTTCACGCTGTTGGTGATACCCAATTCCCGTTCCAGTTCCTCCGTGGGTTTACCCGGTTGGTAGGGTGAAAGTTCAGTGATGCCCCGCTGGGCAAGTTTCATAAAATCTGTCATAGCAACTACCGTAATCTCAGTGCGCGTGGGTAACTACCCAACATTTTTACTTCGAGCGCATCGTGGTCAATTTCGCCCAGTACTGTTTGGATGAGGTCATCATCTCGATGGCCCTCGAAGTCTATAAAAAATACGTAAGACCACATCCCTGTTCTCGACGGGCGGGTCTCAATTGACGTCAACGACACGCCGTGTCGATGGAATGGTTCCAGAAGCTTATAGAGCGCGCCGGGCTGGTTGTGGGTAGACACAACAATTGACGTCTTGTCGTTACCACTGGGACCGATGTCCTCTCGACCCACGACAATAAACCGGGTGGTGTTATCTGACTCGTCTTCTATTTGACGCGACAGGATATTGAGGCCGTAGATCTCTGCGGCGATTTCACCTGCAATAGCAGCTGTACCCGGGTCTTTCGACGCTTGCCTTGCGGCTTCGGCATTGCTGGTTGCGCTTATTCTCGGCACATTGGGATAATGCCCGTTTAACCAGCGACGACATTGACCCAGCGTTTGCTGATGCGCAACGATACGTTCAATCGGTTTATCTTCATCAGATACCATCAAATGATGATGAACCCGGATTTCAACTTCGCCGCAAACCTTGAGGTTCGAATTGATAAAATTATCCAGGGTATGGTTAATCACACCTTCTGTTGAATTCTCAACCGGCACCACACCGTAGTTGCAATTCTCGGAAGTGACCTCACGAAAAACATCATCGACCGTCACCAGTGGCTCTCCCAAAACCGAATCACCGAACTGCTTCAGCGTTGCCATTTGAGTAAAGGTTCCTTCAGGTCCCAGATAAGCCACCTTTAACGGCTCTTCCAGCGCAAGACACGCCGACATAATCTGCCGATACACTTGGGATATTTTTTCTCCGGACAACGGACCCGGGTTCAGCGAAGCCATTCTTCGCAGAACCTGAGCCTCCCTTTCCGGTCGATAAAACACCGGCGCTTCGCCGCCGGAATCGCGCAGCTTTACTTCAGCAACATCCAGTGCACAGCGTGCACGATCATTCAGCTTGTGCAGGATTTCTTCGTCGATAGTGTCGATTCGTACACGCAGGTCGTCGAGACTCACACTTTTATTGTCAGGGTTATCACTCATGTTCAGGCACGTTCAGGCACTGCGACAGTGCGGGTTGATGTTAGTTGGGGAACAAAGTCCTGCGAAATTCTATCATTAGTTCCAGCTTGGGTCTTAGCGATCCCAAAGCTTTTTGGAACGGGCTGTTTGACGACAGTGGATCTTTAGGCCAACCGGCTCTACAACATTTTGCTGATAAGAAGCCTTAATAGCCGCCAGTATTAGTCACCAAGGTTAGTCACCCTCATTAGTAGCACCCGCTATTGGTACCCGAGGGAAAAGAAACTCGCTTGAAGCCCAAACCATTGGGTATCGGGTGCGCTACTTATGCAGGCTCGTCCTGGTCAACCCCATCGTCATCCCCTTCAGAAGATGACTCGGACGGCGTCGAACCAGAGGTTTCGCCCTCTTCACCATTGCTACCCGCATCCGACCCGCTCTCACCTGCACCATTCTCATCAGCATCCAGGCCGGCCTCATCGAACTCTGTTTCTTCTGGCTCGTCGACGGCTGCCATCCCAACGAGATGTTCATCGTTAGTCAGATTGATTAAGCGAACGCCCTGGGTGTTTCGACCCTGGATGGAGACCTGATGTGTCGGGATTCTTACCAACGTTCCCTGGTCACTTATCAGGATGGCTTCGTCGCCTTCGAACATCTGCACAGCGCCGACAACGTCACCGTTTCGTTCGCTGAGTTTCATGCCGATCACACCCTGGCCGCCACGACCAATCACTGAGTAATCGGCAATATTGCTGCGTTTGCCGTAGCCATGTCGGCTGGCAATGAGCACCTGACCGTCAGGTTCTGGAATAATAAGCGATATTACCTGCTGGCTGGCTTTGAGCTTGATACCTCGAACACCCCGGGCTGTTCGACCCATAGCGCGAACATCTGATTCTTTAAAGCGAATGACCTTGCCGCCGGAACCAAACAACATAACGTCCTTCGTTCCGTCTGTGACAGCAGCACTGACCAGCCTATTGCCTTCATCAAGTTCAATGGCAATCAGCCCCGTACTCCTTTGACGCGCAAAATCCATCAAAGGCGTTTTCTTGACCGTACCGTTTGACGTGGCCATAAAAATAAACTGATCTTCCCGGTATTCGTGAACCGGTAGCATCGTCGTGATATGTTCGTCTTCTTGGAGCGGCAGGATGTTCACGAGCGGACGACCCCGCGCTGTGCGACTCGCCGGCGGAATCTGGAACACTCGCAACCAATAAACCTTGCCGCGATTGGTGAAACACAAAATGGTATCGTGGGTATTAGCCACCATTAAGTGCTCAATGTAATCTTCTTCTTTGACCGAACTGGCCGATTTACCCCGGCCCCCTCGACGCTGAGCCTGATAAGAATCAACGGGCTGAGTTTTCGCGTAGCCGCCGTGTGACAGTGTGACCACCATATTTTGCTCGGTGATTAGATCTTCCATCGTGAGATCTTCTTGAGTCTCTACAATTTCAGTCCGACGCTCGTCACCGTACTCATCACGAATCTCAACGAGTTCTTCCTGAATGATTTCCATGAGACGTGCCGGGCTTGCCAAAATCTTCAACAATTCTGAAATAGTGTCGATGATTTCGCGATATTCTTCGAGCAACCGTTCCTGCTCAAGACCCGTTAAACGGTTCAGACGCATTTCCAAAATTGCCTGGGCCTGGTCTGGGGAAAGGAAGTAATCGCCATTGTCTCGGAGGCCGTAGGCTTCATCTAAATCTTCAGGTCTGGCTGCATGCGGACCTGCTTTCTCCAGCATTTGCAAAACGGTCTCGGACCGCCAGGGCTGAGCGATCAAACGCTCTCTGGCCTCTTGCGCATTCGCAGAACTTTTGATCAGTTCAATCACAGGGTCGATATTAGACAGCGCAATCGCCAACCCCTCAAGTACATGCCCACGCGTTCGTGCGCGTTTGAGTAGATACACGGTTCGACGCGTCACTACTTCTCTGCGATGCAGGACAAACTGTTCGAGCACCTGCTTCAGGTTAAGCACTTTAGGCTCACCTTCAACCAGCGCGACAATGTTAATACCGAAGACACTCTGCAATTGCGTTTGCGCATACAGATTATTCAGGGTGACCTCACCCACTTCGCCGCGGCGCAATTCCAATACAATTCGCGTGTCTGTCGATGATTCATCACGAAGCTCTGTAATGCCTTCGATTTTCTTGTCTTTGACGAGCTCTGCAATCTTTTCGATCAAGCGCGCCCGGTTAACCTGAAAAGGTATCTCTTTAATGATGATCGTTTCACGGCTGGTTTTCTCATCAACTAATATTTCGCAGCGTGATCTGATTTGAATACGGCCACGACCAGTTCGGTAGGCCTGAACGATGCCTCCGCGACCGTTAATTATGGCTGCCGTAGGGAAATCCGGACCATGTATGTGGGCCATCAGCCCATCCGTGTCAATATCGGGCTGCTCAATCAATGCGAGACATCCGTTAATGACTTCCGTGAGGTTATGGGGAGGAATGTTGGTGGCCATACCAACAGCAATCCCACTGGAACCGTTCACCAGCAGGTTCGGCAGTCTCGCCGGGAGCACTTGAGGCATTTGCAGCGTGCCGTCGTAGTTTTCCACGAAATCGACCGTGTCTTTATCAAGGTCTGCGAGCAGCTCGTGCGCAATTTTAGACATGCGAATTTCGGTGTAACGCATGGCCGCTGCACTGTCGCCATCCAAAGAGCCAAAGTTACCCTGGCCGTCGACGAGAGGGTAGCGCAGACTGAAATTCTGGGCCATACGTACGATCGTGTCGTAAGCCGCATTGTCTCCATGCGGATGATACTTACCGATGACGTCGCCAACGATTCGAGCCGACTTCATGTAAGCGCGATTGTAGGCATTATTCAGCTCACTCATGGCAAACAGGACCCGACGATGGACCGGCTTCAAGCCGTCCCTCACATCCGGGAGCGCGCGCCCAACAATGACGCTCATCGCATAGTCTAAATAGGACTGGCGAAGCTCGTCTTCGATATTGATTGTGCTGATGTGTTCATCTGAATCTGACATGTTTTCGCTGATCTTGACGACCCCGTTTCGCTGATATTAAGCCAAAAGATGGCCGGTCGACCAGATCATCGACATCGGCTGATTGAACTCAAATTAAGCGTGAATTGACTTCTATGGTTGCTCTATTTTTGCGTGTCCCGGGCGGAAAATTTTTCTTTGCCCGATGATTGCAACACCCCTCTCACGAAGTCCGAGATTCTAACACACAAGCCCTGCTCGTCCCACACTTTTTACCGGACCCCACCAACTCTAAGCCATTGAAAATGTTGTAAATATCTTTCATGGTCAGACCAACTCCACCCTAATGGCAATCCCATTAAAAACAGCGAACGAAAGGTGGGTATAATGCGCCCTCAAAATCCATCGGCGTCACTCTGAAATGTCATTGAAAGAAACACAACATCTGACAGTTATCTCTCCACAATGGATTGCGCCGGCCGTCCCTGAAGGCACACTTCTACAAGATCATAGCGTCGTTATCAGCGGCGACACAATCCTCGCACTCCTGCCACGAGACGACGCGATAAGCCAATATCCAGCCGCAACTGAAATTCGTCTGCCGGGGCAATTGTTGACACCGGGGTTCGTGAACACCCACGGTCATGCCGCAATGACGTTACTCAGAGGTGTCGCAGATGATCGCGAGATGATGGACTGGCTCACCCGCTGGATCTGGCCTATTGAGGCCGAACTTGTCGATGCGCAATTTGTATACGATGGCACCAGGCTTGCCGCACTGGAAATGCTGATGAGTGGCACGACCTGTGCCGCAGAAACCTATTTTTTTCCTGAAGCTGCTGCTCGTGCATTTAACGATCTTCAGATGCGTGCCCAGGTCGGCATGCCCGTGCTCCAGTTTGCCAACGCATGGGCTAGAAACGAAGAAGAGCACATCCATCTGGGCCTGGCGTTCAGGGACAGCATCAAAAACAGCACCTTGTTAACGCCAGCGTTTGCGCCCCATTCTCCTTACACCGTGAGCGACGAAGGCTTCGAGCGCGTTAGGCTATACAGCGAGCAACTCGACCTGCCGGTTCATCTACATCTCCACGAAACGGCAACCGAGGTCTTTGATGCAGTGAAAGAATCCGGTGTTCGACCCATCGCGCGAATGAACAACCTCGGCTTAATCACGCCCAGCCTTCAAGCCGTTCACATGACCCAATTAAAGGATGAAGAAATTGCGCAACTCGCGGACAACGGTGTTCAGGTTGCCCATTGCCCCGAATCCAACATGAAACTCGCGAGTGGTATTTGCCGCGTTCAGGATCTTATGTCAGCGGGCATAAACGTGGCGATTGGTACTGACGGAGCGGCCAGCAATAACGATCTGGATCTTTTACAGGAAGTTCGCACTGCCGCGCTTTTATCAAAGGTTTCCACCCTTGACGCGACGAGCCTTTCAGCACATCAGGCGCTTTCAATGTTGACCATCAACGGCGCGCGGTTCTTGGGTTTAGATGACAGTATCGGCAGCCTAGAGCCAGGTAAATTAGCTGATATGACGGCGGTCGATTTGAACCATCCTGCATTTCAGCCAGTCCATCACCCTGTTTCCAATCTGATTTACACGGCCTCCGGCAGAGACGTCAGCCAGGTTTGGGTCGCGGGCAAGCAAGTCGTTTCAGACAGCCAACCGGTCGCGGATGTCGAAAGCATTGTGGCAGCAGCGAACGGTTGGAAAAATCGTATTTCTTCGCTCTCAACCTAGCTTTAATCGAACTCAACTAAGATAATTTACCCTATGAGTGACACAGAAAAAACGAACAAAAATATCGATGCCCTTGAACTTCGGAAGTTTGAAGACATTGCACGCAAGTGGTGGGACAAGAATAGCGAATTCAAACCCCTTCACGATATCAATCCGTTGCGAGTTGGGTACATCACCGAACGGGTTGACCTCAAAGGCAAGCGCATCCTTGATGTCGGTTGCGGCGGCGGACTACTCAGCGAAGCGATGGCGGCGATGGGCGCCAGCGTCATCGGAATCGATGCCGGCGAAGGGCCGATCTCAGTGGCCAAACTTCACCGCCACGAATCCAACATTTGGGTTGACTACGAACTCACGACGATCGAGGCCTACGCCGAGTCCAACCCAGAACCTTTTGACGTTATTACCTGTCTCGAAATGCTTGAGCATGTCCCCGATCCAAGCTCTGTTATCAATACGTGTCGAAAATTGCTGAAAGATGACGGGCATCTGTTCCTGTCTACCATCAATCGAAACCCCAAGGCGTACCTGTTCGCGATTGTCGGCGCAGAGTACCTAATGGACCTGGTGCCTAAAGGCACTCATGACTATGAAAAACTCATCCAACCCTCGGAAATGGCTGCATGGTGCCGCGACGCCGACCTGAACATCATCAACCTGAGAGGGATGACTTACAATCCGATCACCCAGGTGTATCGAATGGGTAGTAACGTGGATGTGAATTATATGGCTCACGCCCGACCAGGCGCCAGTTCATGACAACCGCAACGGCAAACTTGAAAGACAACGTCATTCTGATTACCGGCGCAGGCGATGGCATAGGTCGCACCGCAGCATTGAGCTGCGCAAGACACGGCGCCACCGTGTTGTTGTTGGGGCGAACCACGGAGAAGCTAGAAACGCTTTATGATGAAATCATGGCGGAAAATTTACCGGAGCCAGGCATCATCCCGATGGATCTTGCTTTGATCATTGAAGGCGATGTCAAAAATCTCGCTGATGTAATTGCCAAGAACTACGGAAAACTCGACGGCTTACTTCACAATGCCAGTATTTTGGGTGCGAGGGTGCCTTTCGAGCATTACGGCGTGGACGATTGGGACAAAGTCATGAAGATCAATACGCAATCCGTATTCCTGCTGACGCGGTTTCTGGTACCACTGCTAAAACAATCGGAACGCGGAAGGCTCTTGTTTACGTCATCTTCAGTTGGAGAAACTCCGCGCGCATACTGGGGTGCGTACGCCGTATCGAAATATGCGGTTGAAGGCATGGCAAAACTGATCGCAGACGAATTGGAAAACACGTCAGACATCCGCGTGAACATTATCAATCCCGGCGGTACTCGAACCTCGATGCGCGCCGCGGCATACCCTGCGGAGGACCCTGCAACAGTAAAAATGCCAGAGGACCTCATGCCGCTTTACCTTTACCTATTGGGGCCGGAAAGTCAGCACGAACATGGTAAAACTTTTACCGCTGACTGGCTAAAACAACCCACCGATGCATGACGACGACCTTCAGCGAGCAAATTAGCGAGGTACGGGCTTACTGCTTCGCTCTGGCTTCCTGGCTTTCTCTCGTTCGGGGTATCCCATCCGATAAAGCTCTTTAACATCCTTTACCTTCAGGTCTGTAAACCTACCGGCCTTCACCGCGGATGGAATGAAAAAGCTCCCATAGCGCACTCTTTTCAAGCGGCTTACTGTATATCCCTGTGACTCCCAAAGACGTCGCACCTCGCGATTTTTGCCTTCCATCAGCACAACGTAGAACCACTGGTTTGCACTCTCGTCGCTTTCTTCGACGTGAGGGGCTTGTTGGATATCCGCGAATCGGTAAACCCCGTCTTCCAATTCCACACCTGCTTTCATTTGTTCGAGCGACTCTTCCGTCACATCACCCAGTACCCGCACTGCATACTCCCGTTCAATGTTAGACGAAGGATGCATGAGTCGATTGGCCAATTCTCCATCCGTCGTAAACAACAGCAAACCACAGGTATTAAAATCGAGTCGCCCGACGGACACCCAACGCTGCTGCCTGAGTCTTGGCAATCGCTCGAAAACAGTACGTCGACCCTCCGGGTCATCGCGAGTGCAAATCTCACCTTCCGGCTTGTTATAAAGCAAATGACGATGCGCTACTTTACTGGCACCTATGGCGCGCCCATCCACGTGGATTCGGTCTTCGGACGTTGCTCTATCACCCTGCGTGGCAGTCTTGCCGTTGACGGAAATACGACCGGCTTCTATCCAACGCTCCATCTCGCGGCGGGAACCAAAACCGCGTGCCGCCAGAATTTTCTGGAGCTTTTCAGAATCAAGGTCTTCGTGTGACTCATCAACCGCAACGCGAGGTCGAGCAGGACCTTTCCCTTTGGAAGCGCCCGCACCACCACCGGATCTACCCTTCGTTTTTCCGCTCATCGCTGTTCTCATCCTCATCTTGGGGTCCATCAGAGGATGTTTCCTGATTCACCTGGTTATTAACTGACGCCTCGGAAACTGCATCCTCTTCGGTTATGTTCTCATCACTCTCAGCCGCATCGTCCATCTCGCTAACGACCTCGGACATTTCTTTTAAGGTATCTTCCACTTCGCTTAAAGTCTCAGCCCTATCGGTTTCATCGCTATCAATTACGGCGTCTTCACGTTCACTATCCGTCACGCTTTTTTCGTCCTCACTTCCCGTCACGCTTTTTTCGTCCTCACTTCCCGTCACGACGCTTCCCGCATCATTAGCGCCGGTGCTGGCTTTGTCTGAGGAATCAACCTCATCCGCTAGATCGTTATCTTGATCACTGTCCAGATCATCATCCAGATTTTCTTCAACAGGCGCAGGCTCATACAGATTCTTGATGTTTTGCTGAATGGCGTTTACCTGGTCCGAAACCGCATCCAGATCCGCGTCTTCAACCCCTTCAATATCAATGCTGTCTGCGTCATCGATTTCAATCGTTCTCGGGATTTCGATTAACGCTTCATCAAGATCGAGCTCTTCATTCAGCTTGGTGAGATCCTTGATTTCGCTAAGGTTCGGCAGCTCGTCCAGACTTTTCAAATTGAAGTAATCAAGAAAATTTTTGGTCGTGGCGTAAAGTGCGGGATGCCCGGGAACATCACGATGACCGACGACCCGAACCCATTCCCGCTCAATGAGGGTTCTCATAATGTTGGTGCTAACAGCGACGCCTCGAATATCTTCTATGTCACCTCGAGTGATCGGCTGCTTGTAGGCAACCAGCGCAAGCGTCTCCAGAAGCGCACGGGAGTAACGCGGTGGTTTTTCCTTCCAAAGTCGCGAAACCCATTCACTGTAATCGCTACGCACCTGAAAACGATAACCCGATGCAACCTGTTTCAATTCAAAGCCGCGATCCGCGAAGTCCTCCTCGATTTCCTGTAATACATCACGAACCTCACTGCGCTCCGGTGGATCCGCCTCAAACAGCTGCATCAACTGATCAATCGAGAGGGCCGTTTCCGACGCCAGTATCGCTCCCTCAACAATCTGTTTAAGTGGTAAACCTTCCATGACACTCCCTTATAATTCCGGCCTTATTGCGCCGGAATTGTTTGTTCTGAAATTATTTTTCTTAAATTATCTTTCCGGAAAGCTCAATCCGCCCGCCGCTTTAACGCAAGCATGCAGTGCTAAAGCACTGGCTCGATGGATTCTTCACTCGGTCCCCGCGATTTAACGTGAATCGGTGCAAACGGTTCTGACTGGACGATCTCCAGCAACGATTCTTTGATCAATTCCAGCACTGCAATGAACGTAACGATGACACCTGACCGCCCTTCCTCAATCTGAAACAGACTGGAGAAAGCGACAAATTGATCACCCGCAAGCGAAATTCTATCCAAGATGTTGGACATTCTTTCTCTCGTCGAGAGTGGCTCAAGCGCGACATGGTGGCTGCCAAAGTTTTCAGCTCTCCTTAACACGCGTGACAATTCAATCAACAGATCCTGCAATTGAACATCGGGCAACGGTTTTTCCGTTTCCATTTTCGGCGCATCACCCATAGCTTGCCAGAAATTACGATTGAGTCGCTGCAGCTCGTCGATATCCAGTGCTGCCTGCTTAAAGCGCTCGTACTCCTGAAGCTTCCGAATCAGCTCGGCTCTTGGGTCGTCTTCTTCAATTTCTTCTTCCGCCTGACGGGGCAACAGCATCCGTGATTTTATTTCCGCGAGCACGGCTGCCATTACGAGATATTCAGCAGCAAGTTCAAACTGAAGATCCGTCATCAGATCAATGTATTCCATGTACTGACGGGTAATCTCGGACACCTTGATGTCCAGGATATTCAGGTTCTGCTTTCTGATGAGATAGAGCAACAGGTCCAACGGACCTTCAAACGCTTCAAGAATAACCTCAAGCGCATCCGGCGGAATATAGAGGTCGAGGGGCAGTTGAGTCAAAGGTGTCCCTTCAACTACAGCAAACGGCATTTCCGCCTGAACCTGGGTTTCTGGCCCAGGTTTTACTTCGGGTGCAGTTTCTTCCATCTTCCCCTCTTTCATTGGCCAGCTGCCCAATAAGTGATTAGCGGTAATCCAATCCCATGACCGAGCGTACTTCTTCCATTGTTGCACGCGCGACACTACGCGCTTTCTCACAACCCTCGGCAACAATCGTTTTCACGAGGTCAGGGTTTTCCTCGTATTGCCTCGCTCGCTCACGAAATTGCTGCTGTTCTTCGAGCACTTTATCGATCAACGGATTCTTACAATCTATACAACCAATACCCGCTGAAACACACCCTTCCCGCACCCAACTCTTCGTATCTTCGTCGGAGTAAACTTCGTGCAATTTAAACACCGGGCAGATATCGGGGTTACCCGGGTCAGTTCTGCGAACCCGCGCCGGATCGGTGGTCATCGTTTTGATTTTCTTTCTCACGATATCCGGTTCTTCGCGCATCGGAATCGTATTGTTGTAGGACTTTGACATTTTCTGCCCGTCGAGGCCGGGCATGACGGATGAGTCCGTCAACAACGCCTGAGGTTCCGGCAAAATCACCTTGCCGCCACCCTCAAGGTAGCCGTAGAGCCTGTCCCGGTCACCGAGAGAAATATTTTGCTGATCATGGATAACGGCCTGCGCCTTTTCCAGAGATTCTGTACTACCCTGCTCCATGTAGGCTCGACGCAGGTCACGATAGAGCTTAGCGTTCTTACGACCCAGCTTTTTGATGGCTTCTTCGGCCAGGTTTTCAAATCCGGGGCCTCTGCCAAAAATGTGATTAAAACGTCGCGCAATCTCACGGGTTATTTCTACGTGGGGCACCTGGTCGGCCCCAACCGGAACATTACCTGCCTGATAGATCAGGATGTCGGCACTTTGCAACACGGGATAACCCAGGAAACCATAGGTCGCGAGATCTCTGTCCTTAGAACGCGAGATCATGTCCTTGTAACTCGGCACCCGTTCAACCCAGGACAATGGAGTAATCATAGAGAGCATAAGATGCAACTCCGCATGCTCCGGCACCCTCGACTGAATGAACAGAGAGGCAGAACCCGGATTAACGCCGGCTGCCAGCCAGTCAATGACCATCCCCCAGACATTTTCCTCAATGACTTCAGGGTCTTCGTAATGTGTTGTCAGCGCATGCCAGTCCGCAACGAAGAAAAGGCATTCATATTCATGCTGCAACTTAATCCAGTTCTTCAGAACACCATGGTAGTGTCCGAGGTGGAGTCTTCCTGTTGGACGCATGCCCGACAGCACGCGTTTCTGGGCTTCAATCTGGCTCAATATAGCTCCCGCACGGGGTCCGATGTGATGTCAATATAAGATGAAAAATCACCGCGATTAGCGGTAATCTTTTGATGGGGTTGGCTCAAGGTCATTCAAGGACGATTTTGGCGCCTATTATACCGAAGCACAGTCGACCTGTCCTATTGTTTTCGCCTTCCGGGAAAGGGTGCCCAGACCGGCTTTGCCGTGAAACAAGTTCTTAGAGGAAAAGAGAAAGATCCCCCATGCCCTCACGAAGAATTTCCGGGTAATTCTCCTCGAGACTAACGACCGTCGTCGATTCCAGACCACAAAATCCACCATCAATCACCAAATCAACCTGATGTTCCAGAAGCTCTCTCATATCGTCCGGATCTGTGAGCGGAAATTCATCGCCAGGCAGGATTAGGGTTGTGCTCATAATGGGCTCTCCCAACTCCGTCAACAATGACCGGCAAATCTCATTGTCGGGAACGCGCAACCCAATGGTCTTTCGCTTCTCGTCGACAAGCCTTCTGGGCACTTCTTTTGTCGCCGGAAGGATAAACGTGTAAGGACCGGGCGTTGCCGCCTTAATCAGCCGGTAAGCTGAATTGTGTACCTTGGCGTAGACGCCCAGGTCTGACAGGTCACGACACACGAGCGCAAAATGATGATCTCTTTCCAGCCTTCGAATGGCTCGAATTCTCTCGATCGCTTTTTTGTCACCAATATGACAGCCCAAGGCGTAGGCAGAATCCGTAGGATAGGCCACGACCCCACCCTGCCTGAGAATTTCTACAGCCTGATGAATCAGTCGATGCTGAGGGTTAACCGGGTGGATACGAAAAAACTGGCTCATCAATTAGGCCGAACGTGAAAACGCGCCCATTGTAGTCAGGTGTCGGCCCGGAAACCATAACTTGTAACCATCCCTTGGAAACCTCAGATTAAAGTGTGTTGGTCGTGTCGGCGCGGCCCGACACTGATATTCATTTAATCAGAGCTGCCTTGTCAAACAAGCCGGCATCCTTTTAGCGCACAAAATGTTTTATGATGGCGTGCTATTTATATCCGTCAGGCAATACATGCGCCAGTTTGTTGAATTTATCCCCATTGCTCTTTTTGTTGGCGTCTACTTCACGCTGAAGGACATCTACCTCGCTACCGGTGTACTCATGGCGGGTGTATGCGTACAGGTGGGATACGAATACTACCTGGACAAAAAAATCAGTAAACGCACCCAAATGGTCTTCTGGGTGGTCATTCTAGCGGGCGCGGCAACACTCGCCTTCCAGGACGAGCGGTTTATCAAATGGAAACCCACTATCGTCAACTGGCTGTTTAGCGTCGGGTTGATCGCTAGCCAGCTTTTCTCCCGCGAAAATATTTTGAAACAAATGCTCGGCGAACACCTCACATTGCCCGCTAAAGTATGGCGGAACCTTAGCTATGGATGGTCGCTTGGTTTTTTCATTGCAGGCGCACTGAACCTCTTCGTAGCCTATACCTTTAACACCGACTTCTGGGTCACTTATAAACTCGTCGGCGGCTTCGCAATTACCTTTGTGTACATGATTGTGACCATGGTGTACTTGGTGAAAGGCGGCTATGTTCAGGAACCTGAAGAAGGTAAACCAGAATTGCAGACCCCAAAATCTCAAGGTTCCGAGTCTAAAGATACGGCACCCTGAATTGCACCATGAGCCGCACCATGAGCCGCACCCTAGCTCACATCTTTCACGGATTGAAAACCACAATATTAAAAAGAGGTCATTATGCTCTACGCCATAATTTCGCAGGATGTTGAAAACAGCCTCGATAAGCGACTCGGCGCAAGACCCGCCCACCTTGACCGCATAAAAATGTTGGTTGACGCTGGCAGATTGATTCTTGCAGGGCCTCACCCCGCCACCGACAATGAAGATCCAGGCGAAGCCGGTTTTACAGGGAGTCTAGTGGTCGCAGAATTCAATAGTCTGGAAGACGCGGAGGCTTGGGCAGCGGCCGATCCATATGTCGATGCCGGGGTCTATGAGAATGTCATCGTCAAACCCTTTAAGAAAGTGCTCCCGTGAGTTGGTCAACACTTGTCTCCGCGTGCCTACTGCTCATCGTCTGTAGCGACTTGCTCGCCGACACCGTTTATGTACGCGACACGCTATATGTTCCCCTCAGGGGCGGTCAGAGCGCAGAGTATCGCATCCTCCACCGAGGGCTTAAGAGCGGCACCGAACTAGAGCGTTTCGAGGTCAACGAAGACACGGGCTACTCAAGGGTCCGCACGATTGGCGGTATGGAAGGCTGGTTGCAAACACAGTATTTGGTGGAAGAACCCATCGCCAGCACTCGACTGGGAGATGTCATTGGCGAATTTAAACAGCTCGAAGCAACACACCAGCAAACGCTTCTCAGTTTACGCGAAGTCAGTGAATCCGGTAACGTCATCAGCGCCGACAGAGACGCGCTCACGTCACAATACGACGACCTCAAGGCGCAATATGACGCACTCACGGCATTATCTGAAAACGTCATTGCGATTGAACAGAAAAATAAGCAACTCAACAGCGAGATCAATCAGTTGGGTCGCAGAATGAACGATATTCTCGACGAAAATGAAGCCTTGGCAGATGATAACGCCCAGCAATGGTTCCTTTACGGAAGCGTGACTGTTTTCCTAGGTCTGCTATTTGGATTCTGGATCGGCAGAAGAATTTACAACCGACGTCACAATAGTGGGTGGACATGACAGCACTATCAGTCAATCTTAATAAAATCGCGCTGCTTAGAAACTCGCGCGACACGACAATTCCGAGCGTCACCGACGCGGCGATAACCGCGATAGAATCTGGGGCAGAAGGCATCACGGTGCATCCGAGACCTGATCAACGACACATTCGCCCTAGCGACGTCTATGACCTAGCAGAATTGCTCGCGAAGCCAGAATACGCATCAATCGAGTTCAACATCGAGGGTAATCCCTACGCCGGACCTGAAGCCAATGGTTTTCCAGGCTTCATGGCGCTGGTAGAGGACGTTAAACCACATCAATGTACCCTCGTACCGGATGACCCCTCTCAACTAACCTCCGATCACGGCTGGAACCTGAGCGGTGAATCGAATCGCCTCAAGCCGCTGGTTGAATCACTCAAAAACCAGAAAATTAGAGTGAGCTGTTTTATGGATCCTGATCTGGACCAGCTTACCCTTGCCCAGCATCTCGGTACGGACAGGATCGAGTTTTACACCGGCCCCTATGCGGATGAATTTGGCGCGCCCCGGGGAGCGCAAATTCTTGCCGGCTTCGCCCATGCCGGCCGGCACGCTCGTGATCTCGGACTCGGCATCAATGCGGGACACGACCTTAATCAGGATAATCTCGCCCAGTTCCTGTCCGAAGTACCTGATGTTGATGAGGTTTCCATCGGGCATGCCATCATCACTGATGCACTTCGGCTCGGACTCGCTGAAACGGTGAGACGGTACCGAGCAATTCTGGACGCTTTTAAATAAGGAAACGCCGAGGCTTTTAAATAAGGCAACGCTGAGGCTCTTACATAAGGAAACGCTGAGGCTTTTAAATAAGGCAACGCTGAGGCTCTTACATAAGGAAACGCTGAGGCTCTTGCATAAGGAAACGCTGAGGCTCTTATATAAGGAAACGCTGAGGCTCTTGCATAAGGAAACGCTGAGGCTCTTGCATAAGGAAACGCTGAGGCTCTTGCATAAGAAAACGCTGAGGCTCTTGCATAAGAAAACGCTGAGGCTCCAATATAAAGAAATGCTGCAAAGCTAACGCCTAACTCAGGCCTTTTAGGCCCATGTCAGACCTACTCAATGCGATCATTGAGGGTGAGGACTCGACTCAGCCAAGCTGTCGGCTGTATCATGTGCGCGAATTAGAATCCTTGGCACACTATGCAATTTATTAAAAAATTTATTATCGCCATCATTATTGGCTTTCTCGCCTATGAATTGACAAAAGTCCTCCTGGACGATGGCTTACAACTACCCACTACAACACCGGAAATCAGCCTCCTGCTCATTTTCATCGTCACAGCACTCGCTGGTAGCTTTTTTGTCGTTAACCCAGGCGGCTTAACCAGATCCAGCTCTACACGCGCTTCGAGCACCTCAAGCGCCTCAAGTGAGGATCACGAAACGGGCACCGTGAAATGGTTCAATGTGAGAAAGGGATATGGCTTTATCACACGCGATCAGGGCGAAGATATCTTCGTCCATTTCAGAAACATTGAGGGTAAAGGGCGTCGTGCCATATTAGAAGGAGAGCGGGTATCATTCATTGTCACCGACGGTGACAAGGGCCTACAGGCCGACAATGTCTCCCCGGTTTAACCATGCCTGAAATCATGCTGCTCGGAATAGAAGAGCAGGTTCTATCACTGGAGCCTGACGAAAGCCCGGCGAACAATTTTCCATGCATGTCCTGTGAGGGTGTCCATGCTGAACTGCGCACACAGCTATACGCGCAGTTAATGGGCATCTTCTATGACGAGGCTGAATCGCTTGAGCTTCTCAGCCTCGAATTCAGCGGTAATGGTCCATGGGTATTCAAATTGGACTACATCATGGTTGACAGACTGTCAGAGATCGAAGAGGACGACATAGAAACAATCACCAAGTACTGGTCTGATTCAAGCGATATGTCTGAGCTCGGACTAGAGAGTAGCGATCTGCAGGAGGTACTCCAAAGCTTCATCTACAACCTGGTTCACTTTTGCATGATGAGTCGACAGGAGCCAGTACTGTCAGTGTTCTTCTATTCTGAATGAGCAAAAAATCGACGGTCTACTCTACTGATCAAGGTAGGCACTGCCCCAAATGTAGCGAACCGGTCGACTTATGTCGGTGCAATTCCCAATTGGCCGCAGCATCCGACGGCATCGTTCGGCTACATCGACAAACCAAAGGTAGAAACGGCAAACCCGTCACCCTCATCACAGGGCTAGGGCTCGTCAATGCGGAATTGAAATTGCTCGCTAAAAAGCTCAAAGGTCAT
>JBLIIB010000027.1:0-20993 GCA_047634795.1 Candidatus Azotimanducaceae bacterium
CCCTTCAACACTAAACACCGAGACAAAACCCGGGTCGGCGTCTCGTGCGCGAGTCCGATCGATCCCGCCTGGCTCCACCAATCCAGCCCATGTTCCGCCCAAGGCGGAACATGGGGACCCCTTTATATCTCGCTTGCGCGGCAGAACGTTTCCAAAGGAGCCATTTGAGAGCTCAAACTCCGAAATAACAACCTCTCCGACAGCAACGGCTCCCTTCAACACTAAACACCGAGACAAAACCCGGGTCGGCGTCTCGTGCGCGAGTCCGATCGATCCCGCCTGGCTCCACCAATCCAGCCCATGTTCCGCCCAAGGCGGAACATGGGGACCCTTTATATCTCGCTTGCGCGGCAGAACGTTTCCAAAGGAGCCGGTTGAGAGCTCGACACGAAGCACAGCCGCACGCCCAGAACCTCAGCCTAATTCAATACATAAATCCACTAACCAATATCCCCTAATCCTCAATCGCCCCATAAACAATATTCTTCAACTGACCCCGAAAGTTAAAGCTCCCTGAAGGAACCAATTGAGTCATAAAAATCACATAAAGATCCTCAACAGGATCGACCCAGAAGATCGTAGACGCGAATCCGCCCCAGTAATAATCTCCAGCCCCCAGCGCGCCCGCCTTTACTTCATCAAGGGTGGTCGCAAAACCTAGCCCAAAACCAACCGCATCGTAGGCCGTTTCAGAAAAACTGCCGCGCGCCAACTCGGCGAGGTCTGCACCACCAACAAGATGGTTGCGCGTCATTAGTTTCAGGGTACGACTCCCAATGATCCGAATGCCATCTATGCTGCCACCGCATCTCAACATCTCACAAAAGCGTGCGTAGTCTGCCGTTGTGCTCAGCAGGCCACCGCCACCGGACGGAAATCGGTCTTGACGAAACACGCTGGTTTCAGGGTCGTCATAAACGCCCAACGTTTTGTCGGGCTTGCGATAGTAACAAGCGGAAAATCGTTCCAATTTCTCATCGGGTAAAACGAACCCCGTATCCTCCATACCTAACGGGTCAAAAACTCGTTGCTTCAGAAATGCATCAAACGGTTGACCGGAAATCGCTTCTACGAGGCAACCGCATACGTCCGTCGCATAGGAATACTCCCATGCAGTACCAGGCTCAAAACGAAGCGGGACACCCGCTAACTTGCTGGAAAAAGATTCGATAGTTTCGTTTTCATCACGCGAGACTTTTGCTGCCATATAGGCCTTATCAACCGGATGATCGCTGGGTACCAGCGAACCGCCGTAAGTTAGACCAGCAGTATGAGTCAACAAATGCCGCACAGTGACCGGCGTATCAGGCAATTTGGTTTGCATCGCCTCCCCGCCACCTTCGACCCAGACCTTCTGATCTTTCCATTCGGGTAGAAAACGAGAAACCGGATCATTAAGCTGAAACCGCCCTTCTTCGTACAGCATCATTAAAGCGATAGAAGTAATAGGTTTCGACATGGAATAGATACGGAATATGGTATCTGGCGACATGGCCCGACCGCGCTCCGCATCGGCTTGACCGAACGAACGAAAGTAAGCAGCTACTCCCTTGCGAGCTACCATCACCTGGCAACCAGCAATCTTCCCAGGCCCCAGATAGTTAACCTCCATGTGGTCTGTGATCCGCTCTAATCGATCTGCCGAAAATCCAGCCGCTTTAGCATCAACTCGCAATTTTGTTGTCCCTTTAATTTTAGGCAGGAATATTATCCCGAAATCTAGACCTCAGAATATACACGCCTGCATCAACAGACCACATGGCAATCGATCTGTTTTTGGCGCTTCACTCAACGCCACATCAGAAATCTCCGCGATTCGACGTATTCGCGATGGCACGACTCGCAGATGAGGCTTACCCGGTCACGCCGCATTTGAAACATTACCCATCGGCAGAAAGGCGCCCTTTCCGCTTGCTGTATGATTCCCAATCCTAAAAGAATCAGGGCAGCCTTATGTCACGTTTCGCGTTCGTCGCTTTAATCTCTCTCGCTTTTCTCATGGGCTGCAGTAACAACCCTGTAGAACCTCGCAACATCATTTATAAGGAAAAGTCCGACGAACAAAGTGATATTCAAGAGGTAGCGAGGTTAGTTCCAGGGAGCGGCACCTATGCTCGAAAGATTTCCACGCAATCTATTTCAGCACAAAAATTCTTCAATCAGGGACTCCGGTTCGCGTGGGGCTTTTACTTTCCTGAATCAATCGCCTCTTATCAACAGGCGTCTCTCTATGACCCCGCCCATCCTATGCCCTATTGGGGGTTAGCTCATGCGATGGGCCCAAACCCGAACAGCCGCTATGCGCAAATGCCCGATGACCCCAAAGGAGAAGGATTAAAGGCAATCAGGAACGCGCTCTCAAGGATAGACAACGCGACACCACTCGAATCCGAGATGATCAAAGCCCTGTATGTTCTGTATGACAAAGAGAGCATCCCGAACAACAAAAAGCGAGACAGTGCGTACCTCAAAGTCATGCGCAAGTTAAACAAAACGTACCCGGACGACTCGGATATCGCCGCGCTATACGCGGCTTCATACATGTCGATCAGACGATGGGATTACTGGGACGCAGAAGGAAACCCGAAAGACGAAACCATTCCCGTCGCAGAAGCTCTGGAGCATGTGATGGAAAATGACATGACCAATCCGGGGGTCCTCCATCTACACATTCACTTGATTGAGGCTTCAATGGAGCCTGAACGTGCGCTGCTCTCCGCCAACACTTTGGAACAAACCGCTCCTATTGCTGGACACGTCGTGCATATGCCAGCCCATATCTATGTGCGCGTAGGGGAATTCCAGAGAGCAATCGACAACAACGTCAGATCCCAGGAAGTCGATGAGAAATTCAAGGAAATCTGGGGCGATCTCCCACTACCTAATCTTGGCACCTACCCGCTGTCGCATCGCATGCATGCCGGGCACGCCATCGATTTCATTCGCTACGCCGCTACCGTCCAAGGCAACTACGGGGTCGCAATCGAAGCCGCTCTTGCCTCTAAAGAAAAGTCGCTCAGCTACAACAATGTACACCGCTACCAGAAAAGCATCGCAGCGCCCTGGCTCGTACATAAAATTTTTGGGCAGTGGGACAACATTATCGATCACACGCCATCACATTCCGGCATGCCCTATCTCGATGGTATCTGGGCTTATGCCAGCGGTAGCGCTCTGCTCTCAACGGGAGACATGGATGGCGCAGCCAGGGCGCTTGCCCGATTACAGGAAATCGCTTGGGCACCTGACGCCGATGAGTATCGAGCAGGCCCTACCCCGGTGTCTTGTATTCTAAAATTGGCGGCCTTAGGCCTAAATGGAGAAATGCTTGAAGCTGAAGGCGATCTGCCCGGCGCAATCCAATCGTTTCGTGAAGCTGTAGCACTGGAAGATTTGAACAATTACACAGAGCCACCGGATTGGGCACAGCCCATACGGCACTATCTTGGCGCAGCCCTAATGAAAAATGGTCAGTTCATGGAAGCAGAAAAGGTCTATCGACGTGATCTCAAATGGAATCACAAAAATGGCTGGTCGCTCCATGGCTTACAAGCATCTCTCAAGGCGCAGGGGAGAGGCGCCGAGGCGCAGGTGGTTCAGACCCAGTTTGAGACGGCGTGGCAGCATGCAGACATCGTTCTCACGGAGTCTCACCTATAGCGTGCAGGACACGTCTAAGACTTAATTTTTCTGGAACACTCGATAAATCAGGCGTAGTAATGCTGTAGCACCTGAAAATGGCGCTTTTTCCTTATCCTTCGATTACCAGAAGGTGATGATTTTTCTTACCTTTTTGGATCAGAAAATATCGCCCGAATAAGGCGTTCGACTCATCCAGTATCATTTCGATGTCGCCTGCTTTTTCACCATTAACCGATACGCTATTAGCCTGAATCAGCTTCCTCGCCTGACCTGCGGTAACTTCGCCGCGAGGCGTCGCTGCAAGACCCGTATCGACCAGCACATCCATTAATTTCGGCGAAACGGTCGAGGTTCGACTAGACGGCATACCGTCTAAGGCAAGTTGCGCCAGATCTGATTCACCCAATTCAGTCATGCGATTGCTAAACAGCGCCGAGGTAATACGCTCCGCTGCTTCAAGTCCTGCTTCACCGTGCACCAGACGCGTCATTTCACGGGAGAGGCGTTGTTGTGCTAATCGACGCCCTGGGTCAGCACGATGTGCGGTGTCCAATTCATTCATATCCAGCTTCTCAAGAAAGGTGAATATCTTGAGGTACCGAACAACATCGTCGTCAGTGGTGTTGAACCAGAACTGATAAAAACTAAACGGTGAGGTCATCGATGCATCTAGCCAAATCGCGCCCCCCGAACTCTTGCCAAACTTTGTCCCGTCAGATTTCGTAATGAGCGGGTAGGTCACCCCATAGGACTGCTTGGACAACATTCGATGAATCAAATCAATCCCGGCGGTGATGTTTCCCCACTGATCACTACCACCCATCTGGATACTGCAATCATACTCACGACTTAGCACCGCAAAATCGTAAGACTGCAGCACCATGTAACTAAATTCTGTGTAGCTGATACTTTGGGTATCGTCTTCGATACGACGCTTGACGGATTCTTTCTGGATCATCGAATTCATCCGAAAGTGTTTCCCGACGTCACGCAAATAATCGATGACCGACAGATTTTGTGTCCAATCCATATTGTTAACAACAATGGCTGAGGTCTCACCACAATCGAAATCAAGAAATTTGCTGGCCTGGGCCCGAATGGACTCAACCTGACCAGCAACTACTTCGGCTGACAGCAACTCACGCTCACTATCCCTGCCGCCCGGGTCACCAATCATCCCCGTTGCGCCACCAACGAGCAGCAAAGGCCGGTGGCCCGCGAGTTGAAATCGTCGTAGCGCCAACAATGGCACCAAATTACCAATGTGCAGACTATGTGCAGTGGGATCAAATCCGCAATAAACTGTTCTAACGCCTTCAGCCAAGTGCGCTACCAGCGCTTCATCAGCACTCAACTGTGCAACCAAACCCAAGTCTTTTAGTTGTTCAACGATGTTCATTTCAGAGCGCCTGTTTACGTTTCGCCGAGGAAGTCGATAGCCCGAATATAGCCCGAACAATACTCAGTAGAATGTTGAGTACAATGCCTGATCATCCACTATCGAATCAGCCGCGCAACATAACCTAAATACCGAGAAATACAAACCTACCGACAGAGGTTCAGAGCCATGATCCGGGTTGAAAAACTCATTACTCCGAGGTTCCATTATTCCTATATATTTTATATAGTTACCGCCAATGCCTGACAAACAACCACAATAAAAGACGCTACAGCATTGCTTTTATGAACACTTATCCTCTATGAACACTTATCCTCGCTCACATCTGAAAGCCGCCCTACTACTCGCGTTGGCTCTCATCATTGCGCTTACCGCGCTGCCCGCATATCAGCAGGCACCTGCACCTGCGCCTATTTCTCTCAAAGTTGTTCCTGAACCAACGACGATCGCTGCGCCCGCTATGGTTGTATCGGCTGTTGTGTCGGCCCCCGTGATCGAAGTCAACACCAGCCAATGGGTCACAATCACCATCAAACCCGGCGACAATCTCGCCCGGATTTTTCAGCGCATGGACCTTCCCGCAGCAGATTTGCAGGCAATTGTTGATCTCGGAGCCGACGCCAAATCACTGCGCAAGGTCATGCCTGGGCAGGAGCTAGAATTTAACCTGTCAGTCACCGGCGAACTAAATGAAGTCCGATATAAGAAAAACGTATTCGAAACACTTCATATCGAACGGAGTGAAATGGGTTTTCAGGCAAATTGGGAATCTGCCACGCCGGACAAGCGAATCGTTTTCGAGACAGCGCAAATTACGCGACAGTCGCCCTCGCTATATCACGCAGGAAAATCTGCAGGTTTGACAGATAACGTGATCATGAAATTGAGCTACATCTTCCAATGGGATATCAGCTTCGCGCTAGATCTTCGGGAAGGGGATAGCTTTTCAGTGATGTACGAACAGATTTTTATCGACGGCAAAAAGGTTAAGGAAGGCGACATCCTCGCAGCCACTTTTGTGAATGCCGGCAGGACCCACGAAGCCGTCCGCTATACAAACATAGCCGGTAAAACGAGCTTCTACACACCGTCGGGCATGAGCATGCGCAAAGCGTTCCTTCGAGACCCAGTGCATTTCTCACACGTCAGTTCATCATTCAACCTGCGCAGACTACACCCGATTCACAAGCGCGTGATGCCTCATCGAGGTATCGACTATGCTGCAAACCGAGGAACACCCGTGCTTGCAGCCGGTGACGGAAAAGTAAAAATTCGGCGCGAGAATAGTGCCGCTGGTAAGTTTGTCGTGATCCAACACGGCGAACAATACACCACCAAATATCTGCACCTGTCTAGATTCGCCAAGGGTCTTAATCCAGGCACTTCCGTCAGTCAGGGCGACATTATCGGCTATGTCGGCGCCACCGGTTGGGCAACAGCACCACACCTGCACTACGAATTTCTGGTGGGAGGTGTTCACCGCAATCCAAAAACCGTAAAACTCCCGAAGGCCCAACCCGTCGAAGCCGATGAAATGGCTCGCTTCAAATCAACGACAATGCCGCTTTTCGCAAGGTTGACCATGAACACTACAACACGGCTGGCTTCTGTCTCTTCACTCGATTCCGACAGCGGCGGCGAGTAACTCACAGCCTTTGGCTACCCCTAAAGAAAGCTCAAGGGCGCTGCCTAGAACACTTCGCTCGGATAGAGTCGCTCGGATAGAGTCGCTCAGATAGAGTCGCTCGGATAGAATCATTTAAATCGAGAATGAATTACCACAGCCGCAGGTCGTGATTGCATTCGGATTGGTGACGACAAACCTAGATCCCTGCAGGTCTTCTTTGTAGTCAATCACCGAGCCCGCCAGATACTGGAAGCTAAGTGGATCAATCAACAACGCCACACCGGCTTTATCAATTTGGGTATCATCGTCTTCAACATCTTCATCAAAGGTGAACCCGTACTCGAAACCAGAGCAGCCGCCGCCAGTCACGAACACTCTCAGTTTGAGGTGGTCATTTTCCTCTTCCTGCGCCAGCGCCTTTACCTTGCCGGCTGCTGCATCTGAAAAGGTCATGTTGCTTGGGTCAAAAGTTGATACTTCCATAGTCTTCTATCTTGAGATTCTAATGTGGGTTTTCAAGGCTATAGCTTAAGCGGATTTACTTTTTACCGCAGCAACAGATGGGGCAACGGGCTTCGCCTCTGACTCATCCTGTGCCTCATCCTGTGCCGTATCTTCCGCTACCGATTTCGACTCGGCCACGTCTTGATGCTTACCATCCTGCATGTGCACCAAATGGCCGTCAACTTTGGAACCTTTGACCATTTCGATCAGATGGTAATAAACATTTCCTTTCACTTCTGCCTTGGCCGAAAGCTCAATATGTTTGTCCGACAGTATATCGCCGTAAACTTTGCCGTTAACGACCACGTTAGGCACTCTTATTTCGCCCTTTACGCGGCCTTTTTCGCTGATATTAACCGTCGCCTTGGATCCCGATTGCGCATAAATATTGCCTTTTACCGTACCGTTCACAACCAATTGATCACTGAAATGGACATCTCCCACCAGTTCGCAGTTGGAGGCGACCAGGGTGATGCCTGATTCGCTTTTCCCATCTTTCTTATTGAACATCCTTCAACCTCCATTCAACGGCCAATTGAACCGTTTCTCCAGCCGCTGCGTTTTAGTTCCCGAAGACTGAGCAACGATCATCACTTCACGCGGCTCGAAACCCTCTGGCAACATCAGCTCTCCATTAATATTCTGAAAATAACGGAAACGAAATCTGATCGCTTCCTGCTTCTCTGTATCCAATTCGCTGAGCAAGAAGCTTTGCTCCTGATCACCCGCCCGACCAAGCAGCGATATTTCAACACCGCCCTGCACAAAATCATGTTTATCTACGACCTGGGTCAGTAGCACTGAATACTTGAACCTGCCTGGTGAGTTCGAGGTAATGTCCAGTCGCTCAATCCGCAGCCCCTTCTCCGCGGCATTGGGTAACATCACGCCCTTATAGAAACGAATTTCCTCGTTAAGCTGCGCAATCTGGTCCTGGAGTTCTTCAATGGACACCCGGACTTCTTCGGTCGCTCGATCGTCAATTTGACCACCGACTTCAAGATCTGCGATTTGCTGCCGCATATCGTCAATCTGCTCCGTGGAATCTGCCAGTTTGTTGCTGATACGGTCTCGTTCACGGACCGCTTCTACTCGGAGAGCCATACCTCGGTCTTCCCCAAACTGATAAGTAAAGAAACTGAACGCACCTAAAGCCACTAAAAACGCGATAAAAATCAGGCTTTTATATAGGGGCCGGTGGGGCACCACGACCATCTGATGTTGTTTACTACCTTTTACCTGAGCCATAACATCCGTGACGGGCAAAATCGGTCGATAAGTTTAGCACATCTACAGACGACGCCACTCCGCAAGAACGTATCCGCAGGCACTGGTCCCCGTTATACTAACGGTCAAGCTTTTGTTTTTGCACGTAATGATGCCGCCCCGAGACCGATGAAGTTGTTCAACCGATTGTCGATCCGGACGTTCCGCCGCCGTCTCGCCACCATAGATTCCGTCCCCCAGTTTGCCATTCTCGGCATCGCCTCTGGTCTGGTAACCGGGCTTGTAGTCATACTCTTCCGTCTCGCGATGGAATGGCCACTGTCCAAATTGCTGGGCGGCGATCCTGAAAACTTTGAGCGTCTCGCCCCCGCCCATGCGTTAGCACTACCTATTCTTGGCGCGATCGTCCTTGTCCCGATGGTGGCGTTCTTTTCCGACATTGACCGCCGCGTAGGCGTCGTTCATGTCCTTGAACGACTCGCAAGACACCAAGGACACATGCCTCTCAAAAATGTTCTTGTCCAGTTTGTAACGGGAGTCGTCGCACTCGTATCTGGACAGTCTGGCGGCAGGGAAGGTCCCGCTATCCACCTGGGTGCAGCAGGCAGCAGTCTCATTGGACACTACCTCAGCTTGCCCAACAATAGCATTCGAATACTGGCGGGTTGCGGTGCCGCAGCGGCTATCTCCGCGTCGTTTAATACCCCAATTGCCGGGGTCATCTTCTCGATGGAGGTCATCATCATGGAGTACACCATCGCGGGTTTTATTCCCGTGATTCTAGCCTCTGTGGTCGCAGCTCTCATGACGCAATTGGTATTTGGCTCCGCAACCGCCTTCGATGTGCCTTCGATTGCCATGGCATCGTTTTACGATCTGCCCGTTGTGGTGGTCGAAGGCGTGTTGATAGGCATTTTTGCCGCTGCATTTGTTAAGTCCCTGATTATGGTTCATCGATACGCACCCCGCGCATTATGGATCCGCCTGCTAATGGCGGGCGGCTTAACCGGATGCGTCGCTGTCGCTGTTCCACAGGTACTTGGCGTTGGATACGACACGGTGAATATGGCGCTGGCAGGGGAAATCAGTATTGCCATTTTGGCTCTGGCATTTGTCGCCAAATTGCTCATATCTGCCGTCGCGTTGGCGCTCGGCATGCCGGTCGGTGTCATCGGGCCAACGCTTTTCATTGGTGCAATGGCAGGCGGCGTCATCGCTATTGTCGCGTCTTCATTAGTCCCAGGATTATCCGGACCTGCTTTCTACGTTACCCTTGGCATGGGCGCTATGATGGGAGCAGTACTGCAAGCACCACTCGCCGCCCTCATGGCGGTGTTGGAATTAACAAACAACCCAAACATCATTCTTCCGGCCATGCTCGTCATCATTATCGCCAACATGACAGCGAGTCAGGTATTTGGGCTAAAATCAGTTTTTTTGACGCAAATGGAAATTCTTGGGCTGGAGTACCGCCAGAACCCTCTATCCATGGCCCTAAACAGAGCCAGCGTCGCCAGCATCATGGTTCGCAGCTTCGAGCGTGTTGCCAGAAACATTGAGATTAATGAAGCCCGAGCCATTGTCTTCAAACGTTCCTTCTGGTTACTCGTTGATGGTGATGATGGTCCATCTTTTATTCTTAGGACTGAAGACCTCGCTCAATATCTCAAGACGATAAGCCAAGGAGATAGCGCAGATATCGATCTCGCAGCGATACCCGCAACCCGCAAAGATGTGACCCGAGTTTTACTACAGGCAACTCTGAGTGAAGCACTGGATAAGCTCAATGAGTCGGGTGTTCAGGCGCTTTACGTCAACCGAATTACCGCTCCAGTGCTCGATTCACCCGTCGGAATTATCACACGCGAAGACATCGAGAGTTTTTATCAAACCTAAATCGAACCTGATAATCATCCCCGCAATTGAATCCGCTGCCAAGTAATGCTTGAATGCCAATCGCATTGATCGGAGCAAATCATGACGAGATCCGAGAGTTTTTTTGAAGAAGCGCGCCAAGTCATTCCTGGCGGCGTCAATTCACCGGTTCGCGCGTTTTCAAGAGTCGGGGGGCAGCCAATCTACTTTAAAAGTGGCAAAGGCGCTTATCTGACAGACGAGGACGGCAATCGATACATAGATTACATTGGCTCGTGGGGCCCAATGATCGCGGGGCATGCACACCCCCTGGTAATTGAACGCGTAAAAAACGCTGTCGAGGACGGCCTCAGCTTTGGCGCGCCCACCGAAATTGAGACAGTGGTCGCAAGGAAGATCATCGAAATCCTTCCCAGCATGGACCTCGTTCGGATGGTGAATTCGGGGACAGAAGCAACAATGTCTGCGATTCGTGTCGCCAGGGGATTTACCGGACGCGACGACATCATAAAATTCGAAGGCTGTTACCACGGACACTCCGACGCCCTGTTGGTCAAAGCAGGTTCCGGCGCCCTGACTCTGGGTGAACCCGATTCCCTGGGGGTACCCGCGAGTTTCGCAAAACACACGCTGACACTTGAGTACAATAATCTGGAACACCTCGAAGGGGTCTTCGCAGAGAAGGGCGACCAGATTGCAGCTGTGATAATTGAGCCCGTTGCTGGCAACATGGGATGCGTTCCGCCAGTTCCAGGTTTCCTAGAGAAATTACGAGAGCTTTGCGACCGATATGGGACCGTGCTCATTTTCGATGAAGTCATGACAGGGTTTCGCGTTGCCAGAGGCGGCGCGCAAGCCGTCTACAATGTAAAACCCGACATGACCACACTGGGCAAAATAATCGGCGGCGGAATGCCCGTGGGTGCCTTTGGTGGCAGAGAAGACATCATGAACACCGTCGCACCCCTCGGCGGCGTTTACCAGGCCGGCACACTCTCAGGAAATCCCGTGGCTATGCACGCAGGACTCGCCACGCTCGAGCTGATATCAGAACCCGGATTCTATGAGGCACTAGAGAAAAGCAGCGCCTCTTTGGTCGATGGCCTGCAAGCACTAGCAGACAAACACGGCATCCCTTTTTCGACCAATCGCGTCGGTAGCATGTTTGGCTTTTTCTTTATCAAGGGCACCGAGCCGGTAACACGATTCACTCAAGTAATGGATGCAGACAGCGAGCGATTTAACCAATTTTTTCACGGCATGCTGACCCGCGGCGTAAACCTCGCCCCGTCACCGTTCGAATCCGGTTTTATTTCTGCCGCACACGGTGAAGACGAGATCAGCAAGACATTAGCGGCCGCCGACAGCGCGCTGCAAAACATCAAGGTTTAATCGGACTTTCAATATGAAAAACTACGACGTATACGGCATTGGTAACGCGCTGGTCGATACAGAATATGCAGTGAGTGACCGCTTCCTATCTGACGCAGGCGTGGCCAAAGGCCTGATGACATTAATCGAAGAAAATGAGCGACAAGTCCTCATCAAAACCTTGCTCGATCATCAGCTAGCACCAGTGAAACAGGCCGGCGGTGGCAGCGCCGCCAATACGATGGTGGCGATTGCACAGCTCAGTGGGTCTGCATTTTACAGCTGCAAGGTGGCTAACGATGACACCGGAGCTTTCTTTGTAAAAGACCTGATTGCCGCCGGCGTTGATACAAACCTCGGTCCAGAACGGGAAGACGGCGCGACCGGTGTCTGCCTCTCCATGGTGACCCCGGACGCTGAGCGTTCCATGACCACCTGTCTTGGCATTACCAATTTCCTCTCGACGAACGAGCTCAATCCCGAGGCGCTTGCCCAGTCTGCTCGACTCTACATTGAGGGTTATCTGGTCAGCTCGGTGACCGGTTTCCAAGCAGCGCTGGAAGCTCAGAAAATCGCCAAGGCTAACAACGTCATTGTTTCGTTGACCCTCTCCGACCCAGCGATGGTGGAGATTTTCAGCGAGAACTATCGACAACTATTGGAACAGGGTGTCGATCTACTGTTCTGCAATCACGATGAAGCACGCCTGCTCACCGGCCAAGACAGCGTTCAAGAATGTATCGCTGCGTTAAAGAAAATCTGCCCCGCGTTTGTCATCACCTGCGGGAGCAAAGGCTCGATCGCGTTCGACGGGGAAACGGAACATTGGGCGCAGGGTGTGCCCGTCACTGCGGTAGATACCACAGGTGCGGGTGATATCTTCGCCGGAACATTTCTATATAGCATTGCCAACAACCGCGGTTTTGATGAAGCCAATAAACTTGCCAACCGCGCGGCGTCGCAGCTCGTTGGACGGTTCGGTGCAAGACTGACCGCTGAAGAAGTCGAAACCCTAATCCGTGACTCGTGAGAGTTTCCTGATCGCCTGACCAAGGAAGTCTAAATCGGGTCCTTTAGCCGGCCGTGATGCGATAAACTTCACGAGTGATTATTCGGCCCCTCATTATCCTTCTATGCTTGCTCTGCAGCCCCATCACTGCGGCAGATGCCGACCAGTCGAAACCACTCATTGATCAATCTCCTTCGGAACTGAAACAATCTATTCGGCAGTCTCCGCTAGACCCTGGCGCATGGTATTACCTGGCGCGCTCATATCTGGGGTTCAGCACAAATAACGAATCACTGTCAGTCAACCAGGAACTCGAGACCTCAGGAGAGTTCTACGAAGATGCGCTGCGCTATCTGGAAACAGAAGAGCAGGACGCGGCCATTATTCAGCTTCGTAATGCCATCCAAATTGACCCAACCAATTTGTCTGCCTATCTGCTTCTTGCAGAGATATATCAGGAATTACGTTCTCCCCAAGCGGCAGAACACTTCTTACGTCAGGCACAAATTAATGGTGCCGACCCCGCACTTGTCGCCATTCCGCTCGCTGAAGCGATGCTGAAAAGCGAAATGTTCGAAGAAATCCTATCGGACGTATCTACAACAAACTTGCAACCTGGTCTGCGGGCGAAAGTGCGCGTGATTCAAGGTAAGGCAATGACGGCGTTACAAAATTACGAAGGTGCGGAGACAGCATTTAACGAGGCGCTGATGCTTGATCCCGATCTGATTCGCGCAAAAATCGAACTCGCAAGGGTCGCCGCTATTTCCGGGGATCGGGACACTGCCTGGTCGAAGCTGGAAGAAGTGAGAGAAGCAGGCCAGTATCTGCCCGCGTATTGGCTTATCAAAGCCGAGCTCGAAGACAGTTTTGGCGACACTGCAGACGCCATTCGATCATATGAAGAAGCCCTGGTGATCGAACCAGACGAACGGCTGGCATTGACTGCACTAGCCCAGCTGAGATTGGAGTCGGGAGACATCCCAGAGGCGATTCGACTGATCTCTGCTTTACGCAAGTACTACCCTAAAGACCTGAGGGGCCTGCAACTCGAATTGGCTCAGGCCACCGCGCAGGGAAGTCCTTCAGAAATCGAAAACCTTATCATGACGTCAAAGGCTATCGTTGACCAAATCGACTACAGCAAACTACAGCGCGACCCGCTCGGGTTGTATGTGGTTGGAACCATACATCACCTTTCCAACCGCCCCGCTGAAGCCGCCTCAGTCCTTGCGTCTTACATGGAATTTGTGCCGGATGATCTAAACGCGATGAGTATGCTCATCGTGTCACAACTCGGGATGGGGCAATTTGATCCAGCGCTTCGCACCATCGGGAACGCACCAGAGTCAATTCGGGAAGCACCTCAGTTCAACTCGCTCTCAGCCGACGTCTACATTGCCAGAAAAAACTATTCAGCGGCCGTCGAATTGCTCAATCAGCTCATAGAACATAATCCCGGTGATGAAGGCATCAGACTAAAACGCGCCAAAGTGAACGCTAACCTCGGAAACTTCACGATCGCATTGTCAGAGTTAGAGGACCTTAATCACGAAAGAAACCCGGAAGTTCGCAGGGCGCTGGCAAACCTGCTTCTGGCATTAGGCGAGTATGATCGCGTCCTTACGCTGGTTAGCGATGCGGAAAATTCAAATATTCTTCGCGGCAAGGCACTTCTGGCAAAAAGTGAACTCATCGCTGCTCGGATGAGTTTTGAGTCCGCGCTGAAACAAAACCCTGAATCAACCGAAGCGCAATTCAATATTGCGGTGATTGATCGCCTCGAAGGTAACGTCGATCGCGCGGTTGGCAGCCTGAAACGAATCATTCAAAATCGCCCGGATCATAGCCTGGCGATGCTCCAACTATCTGCTATTGCCCAGGCGAGCGGAAACAACATCAACGCGGCCAAATTCCTCAGAAATGCTATCGACATCGTTCCTGATCGAGGCAACAGCATACGCCTGATTGAGTTACTCCTGGCGGACAATAGGGAACAGGAGGCAAGGTCGGTCATGTCGAATCTGCGCATCCAGTTCCCTACAGACATGATTGTTCTGGCCACGGAAGCAAAGCTTGCCATCGGGACAGGAAATTCGGCGAGAGCGAAGCAAATCTACATCAATATGCGAAATTTGGCGATCGAACGTGACTCTATCGCAGACCTGGTCGATGTCGCGCGATATCAGTTCAGCATTGACGATCGCGATGAAGCCTACAATACGCTGAGCAGCGGCAGGAGAGTTGATTCAAAATACATTCCACTCGTTGTCACACAAGCGGAGTTTGCGCAGAACAATGGCAATTTGGCCGAAGCGATAAAGCTCACCGATCGCATTATTGAATTATCTCCTGAAAATCCAATCGGTTATCGATTCAAAGGTGATCTGCTCCGCAGGCGCGGTGACGTTAACGCGGCAGTGACAGCCTACGCGCTCGGTATAAAAAACACTCAAGGTAGCTTAGCGCTCACACTCGGCTACTACGAACTCCTCAGGGAAGCCAAGGACAGGGGAGAAGCCCTCAAATTTCTCGAGAACTATGTCGGTTCCCAATCAGCGATCAGCTACGTCGTCATGCGCGTGCTGGCTGCTGGATATAGCGATGTCGGCAACTATGAAAAATCTATCGAAATCCACAACCGGCTAAGAGCGGAGCGCCCTGACGATCCTATCCTGATGAACAACCTGGCGATGGCGTATTTCCTTGCCGGCGATGAAAGAGCACAGGAAACTGCCGAGTTCGCCTATCAGCTAGCACCCGACAACCACGCCATTATGGACACTCTGGGTTGGATACTCGTTAACAAAGGCGAACTTTCTCTAGGCACCACAATGCTAAGGAACGCCCTTGCCCGCTCGACCAATGAACCAGATATTCGCTACCACTACGCGGTCGCCTTATCACGCAACGGACAAACCAAAGCAGCGATCAAAGAGTTGCGGCTATTGCTGGGTGAAGGGAGAGCTTTTCAAAAAATCGAGGGAGCTAGAATATTGCTCACTACGCTGCTATCTGAGTAGGTATTGAACTAAAACACGGTACAAAAAACACATCACCAAAATAACCGCTCAACAAAAACGATACCCACGCGACCCCCGTCGGCATGAATGAAAAAAAAGTTTACGCGATGGCCGTTACTGGCGCATCAGTAAGGCGTATTCTCAGCCAGGCTAGGCCAGCGAGTAACAATAGAATCGTTGAGGGTGTCGGAACATTCACCGAGTAATTGATGTTATCAATTGCCCCGGAACCACCGAGTCGAATGCGTAGCGAGGTAATACCGACCAAATTGAAATCCAGGCGGGTCCAGGTATTGTTTCCCCCGGTCGCAGGTGAGTACATCGAAGAATAGTTTCCAGATCCCGTGAAGCTGATTTTATTCCTCCGGGTATTTCCGCTTTCTGCAGCCTCCACATCGAAAAAGTCGATACTGTTCAATGTCACGTCTTCATCGAAAACCACGTCGAAGTAACCGGCACGTCTTGAACCTTCATCATCAGGGTCATTGCCACAGCTAACAGCATTACACTCATTAGGATGTTCGTGAATAATCAATACGTTCCCCGGATTTGCGACACCCAGATTCTTGCCGTCTGTATTATAAAATGGCGCTTCCAGATCCGCATCAGCCGTTTGGTTCGCATTTGAGTCAAAGATCACAGCGATATTGTCAGCCCTCCGATCCCTGTTATATCCGCGGATTGTCACGCCATGGCTTACCGCATACTCATCATCAATAATGGTTCCTTTGTTAAAACCATCAAACGTGATGATGTTGTTCGCCTGGGCGAGACTTGAAAGCAACATGGCGAATATGGCTGCTAAGAATCGTTGCTGTGTTCGATGGCTCATGGTGACAGCCGGCTCACTATTAATTAGGATAAAATAGAAGCAAGTTTTATACCCATTCCATTAGCTACTGTTTTTTATAGCTTTGTAGGCAGGACACAATGTAGCAGGCCATAGAGTGTAAAAAATATCGACATCCCATATCCTAAACCCAGTCATCTACTGATCGGTACCGTCACATCAAGCGACAAAGAATGAGGGGTGATATTCGCACCCAGGCCGCGAGCTTCTGCAGGCGCAGTCCAAATTGGAGACCTTGGCCGAAATTGAAGCCTTCAGCGAAATTGGAGAGCCTTTAGCGAAATTGGAGAGCCTTCAGCTGGGCGGCCCTACCCGGGCGGCCCCTAAAATAATCCAAGTTGACGATCCGTAAGGGTTGCCAGTGATGTTCCACGAAAACTCAGTATCGCATCAGCGATCGGTGCGAGTTGGCGCTCTATGTAAAAGTCATAGTCGGGACGAGCTACCGTATACGTTGAGGGCTCAGGACCATTAACCGTCATAAGATACGCAATCCAGCCCCCATGGCTGTGTGTGGGAGCAAGGCCTTTGTCTTCACGGATTTGGTCGGCCATCCTTGCAGCCCTAACGTGAGGTGGGACATTTTTTGTGTAATCAACCAGTTTTCGCCGCAACCGACGCCGCAGAATCAATTTGTCATCAAGTCTACCGGCAAGCACATCGGACACCGTTTCGATAACATACGATTCAAATGGAAGGCCAAGAAAGACAAGACGATAGAGTTCTTGCTGAAAATCACGAGCAAGCGGCGACCAGTCGGTTCTAACCGTCTCCAATCCCTTAAAAATGAGCTTTTGTAAGCCTTGATGCTCCACCATGCCCGCATATCTTTTTTTACTACCCTTATCGGACCCGCGCACCGTAGGCATAAAAAATTGAGTGAAATGGGTTTCAAACTCAATCTCTAAACGACTGGCAATGCCATATCGCGCGTCAAGACTCTCGGCCCACCAATGATTGAGAAACACCGCGAGTTCAGCCCCGGCCTCCTGAACTTTCTCAGGATGCTCATTCACCCATACAAAAACGGAATCCGTATCGCCATAGATAACGGGAAAACCCTTCTCTTCAATCAGATCGCGGGTCTTCTGCAAAATTTCATGACCCCGCATAGTGATGGAACTCGCCAATCGAGGGTCGAAAAACCGACACCCCGGCGTGCCCAGCACCCCGTAAAACGAATTCATGATGATTTTAATTGCTTGAGAGCTCGCCGCATTGCGGGCGCGCTTCGCTTCATCCCGTGCTTGCCATAGCTCCTCAATAATCCGGGGCAGGATCACGTGCTCTTTCGAGAATTCAGCCTCTAGAAAACCAGGAATCCGGGCTTCATCCGGGGCAATCATCGCTAACGGGTCAACATGAAAAGTGCGGATAATGCTCGGGTACAGGCTCTTAAAATCAAGCACTATCACGTTCTCATAGAGCCCGGGCGCAGAGTCAAGCACGTATCCACCCGGACTATGGACGACAGATGCTTCATCCACCACAGGGGCCACGTAGCCCGCTCGATGGAGCCGCGGGAGATAAAGAAAATCAAACGCTGCGACTGATCCACCCTGACGGTCCATTTCGAGTCCTGTTAATCGCGAACGCTGAATGGCAAAGTTAATCAGATCAGCATGCCGGAAAATATCCAACACCAATGCACAGTCTTCGAGGTTATAACGCGCGAGGCTCTCCTGATCCTCCTCATGCATGCGATCAATTTCAAAGGCTCTTGAATCAACATCAAGAACCAGTTTGCCTCGACCCAGCAGTTCGCGTGAAACATGTTCTAGCGAAAAACTTTCAAAGTTATAGGTTGCTGTCCGAAGCAACTCAATACCATCAAGAACAACGCGGCCAGGCACCACCGCATAGGAGCGGGACTGCCCGCGGTCGACTTGGCGCCACTTGATCTCTGCGCGATCGCGACCCAAAGCAAACCTGATGCCCAGATTGTCACAGCGGTCCTGCAGATACTTAAGATCAAAACCTACGACACTCCAACCGATCACAACATCAGGGTCGCACTCGTCAAACCAGTCGATAAAACGTTCTATCAACGCTTTCTCGGTCGCCACCGTTTCAACAAAAGGTAACGATGATGTCGTCGATTCACTCGTCGACCTTGCGAGCATAAATACCTGCTCAATTGCCTCGCCGGCAATAGCAATACTGATGACGATTTTGCGTGATATCGAGGTTTCTATATCGAGTGATACGACCTTCAGCGAAGGTTGATAGTCCACAGCGCGAATGCGTGCGTTTTCAAAGGACAGGTAGCGATCTTTGCGGGTCCCAGAGCCTTCAATTTCCATTGCCCCCTGGATGAACCTTTCCATCAGGAATCTGTCGGATGGGCGCACATCTGATTCAAAAGCGACGATCTGATTTTGGCTTAACACGGACCGCGCAATGCCAAGGTCGCGCTGGTTGCGAAAGTAACAGGCGACTGCGGGCATACCACTGGCAAAACACTTGAGAGAGACGCTGGCTTGTCGAAACCTGACCTGACCGTTCAGCACTTTTGTCGCCCATTCCAGATCCGATGCCGCGATGAAAAAAACTGATTCCTGACCAGTCATCTCTACGCGAAGCGGGCCCTCGTCTGAAGACAGCCAATAAACCAGCGACTGCCCTGCAGGACCGTCATGCCATTGCCGACTCAAGATAAGGCCGCTGATTTGATTCGGAATCACCCGGACAACCATCTTTCCCTCAATTAGCGCGCTCGCAGCCGGATTCGGACCAGGCTAAAGCACCCTGGTTGATCATCACGCCGGCAGCACAACGGGGATCGAGCCCGAAAGTGTGAGGCCCACCGATGTTTTTCGCACTTTGTGCGCGATCACTTCTACGCCTCGCCTCGAAGCCTCGCGAATCAACCTCCCGTATTGCCCGTCTATGTGATCCGCCGGGCGAACTTCACGAATACCGGTGTGTTGCGCGCAGAAAAACAGCACCGCCCTGTGGCCCTGCTCACGCATTAATATCAATTCACGCAGATGCTTGGCACCTCGCTCACTGACGGCATCCGGGAAGAAGCCCACACCTCGACTGAACGGTTCTTCTAGCAAGGTCACACTCTTTACTTCCACGTAACAATCTTGTTTTCCTTTCTCTTTTCCTTGCCCTTTCTCTCCCCTCCGATCTTGCCCTTCGAGAAAAATATCAATGCGACTATTCTCATCACCGTACTTAACTTCCCTGCGCAGCTGCGAGTAGCCTTTGAGGGTTTCAATTTTTCCTTTCTCAATCGCAACCGTGACCAGCTCATTCGCCCTCCCAGCGTTGATCCCGATAAAGTGTCCTCTCGATGTCTTGATCATCTCCCAGGTATGGCGGTATTTTCGCTTGGGATTACTGGATTCGGACAACCAAACCTCCGCGCCTTCCTCCTGGCAGTTTTTCATCGAGCCGGTATTTGGGCAATGGACCGTTAAAACCGTGCCGTCATTTAGGCGTACGTCTGCCAAAAACCGCTTGTACCTTCCAATGAGCTTCGCAGGCATGAGGCCCTTCAAGAGAGCAAGCTCCCAATGCGTTTTACGGCCTCGATCAATTGTGACATCTCGCGCGCATAGCTAATGCGCACATGCCGATCCGACCCTTCGAAACCAAAGTCGGTACCTGGTGTAATGGCAACGTACTGTTCTTCCAGAAGCCGTTGGCAAAACGATTCAGATTCCGCTAAAGCCTCGGGCAATTCCGCATAGACATAAAACGCACCTTTGGGCATCGCATGCACCCTAAACCCCAGATCTGAAATTGCCGGGACCAAATAGTCACGCCGTTCTTCGAACGCCAGCCGATAACTTTCCATCTCCGCCAGGGCTTGATCATCAAACGCAGCGAGCGCTGCGTGTTGTGCGATCGTCGAAGGACAAATGAACAGGTTTTGTGCGAGCTTCTCAATTTCCCCCGCAATTAACTGGGGCACCACTATCCATCCTAATCGCCAACCCGTCATACCGAAGTACTTGGAGAAACTGTTGATCACCAGCGCATCGTCGTTAACCTGAAGCACCGTCGAGGGTGACAGGTTGTCATAAACAAGGCCCTGGTAGATCTCATCAACCATCATCAAACCCTGGCGTTGATTAACAGCGCGACTGATCTCCCGCATCTCCTGAGTACTAATAACCGACCCCGTCGGATTCGCTGGCGATGCAAGCAGGACACCGCGAGTACTCTCATTCCAATAACGCCCTATGAGATCCGGCGTGATCTGATAGTTTTGCTCAGGCCCTACTGGAATCAATCGGCCCTCCGCGCCAAACGCCGATAAAAAGTGCCTGTTACAGGGGTAACCCGGGTCGGTCATCAATAGATTCTCACCACTATTGAGCAAAGCCGCCGTCAGCAGCAATAAACCGCCTGAAGCACCTGCGGTAATAAATACTCTTTCCGCAGCAACATCGACGTCAAATCGCTGGCCATAATACGCACAAACGGCCTGCCTCAACTCAATTAGACCACGA
>JBLIIB010000028.1:0-20586 GCA_047634795.1 Candidatus Azotimanducaceae bacterium
CTGCGGGTTGTGGGGCCATCTGGGTCATCTTGCTGTGACAGTCCGCTTCACTCATTGGCATAGCGGTAGCAACGGCGTTTATTGAGCCATGATCCGCACAGGAAAGCGCTAGGGTCACAGGGGCCTGGAGCGAAAGCAAAATCACAAGTAACGCCCCAATGCCTTTGCTAAATCGTTTGTTCATGGCTTTATGATAAACCTCGAATGGGTATTCGACCAAGCCTAAATTCTAAACGTTAAAGCCAGACCAGGGTCCAGATGTTTTGGTATTTGAGCAACTATTGTTGCTATAGAACCCGGAGGTTTTAAATCACTTTTGTGAGCGAAGTCACGAGATGCCCGGACCTGCTAATGTTTGTGCGGGTAATGTTGGAACGGGCTGTGCGAAAGATGCATCGCAAGACTCCCGCAAAATTCGGTAGTTGAACTTGGGTTTGGCCACAGCCCAAGAACAGTGGTGGCCGATGCGTGCAGTCTTCCGATGGAATACCGGTCCACGTTCAGGCTTACGCTCAATTGGGGCACGCCGCCTCTACCTTCTTGGCTATTTCTTCAGAATAACCAGCCTCACGGATAGGGGTGCGCGCACTCAGACCCCGTCAACTTCAGTCAGGCACTTCAGTTATACTAACTGGCCCCGTGGCTGAAAATTCTGTATTTTTGTTTTCAAATTACAGTCAGACGATTTTTTTACATCTCGATCAATTCCTTCGCCGGGCAGCGCATGCAGAGACAGGTGCCTTTACGAATAGATGCCCTGTCGTTTTGTAGATGTGGTCTACTTCACTTTCCTCAAGGATGAACGATCATCACGACCCCAAAAGTTGAGCCATCTGTTCATGATTCCGGCGCCTTTTCGGTGCTGTCGATTCCGGAATTCCGGTGGCTGTTTTTTGGTAATGTCGGATTTTTCTTCGCTATGCAGGGTCAGATATTGACCCGTACCATTCTTGCCTGGGATTTGACCGGGTTAGCGCAGTCACTGGCGTATATCAATCTGGTGGTTGCCGTCCCAATGATCTTTGCGTCGATGATCGGGGGGGCGATAACCGATCGGGTGGAGCGCCGCCAATTGATCATCATTGGTCAGTGCCTCATCACCGGCAACGAGTTATTCATACTAGGCCTCCTGGTGATGGGGCACCTGGAATTTTGGCACCTACTTTGTACCGCGTTTGTTGCCGGCTGTGCCTTCCCCTTTATCATGCCCGCAAGGATGGCGATCACCGTCAATGTTGTTGGCCCTGCAAAAATCCAAAGTGCGATGGCAGTTTCAAGCGGTGCTATGAATCTGAGTCGAGTTGCGGGTCCGGCCATGATGGGAATCATTATTTCGCAGTATTCAGTGGTAGCAGCCTACATCGTTTCTTCGCTGCTCTACGCTTCAGCAGTGTTCTGTATGTTTTTTGTTAATCGTAATACTGCCCCCCAACCCGAGGACGGTCAGAAACCACTGTTGTCAGATATTATCTACGGTTTCCAGTATATTAAGCGCAATAAACCCGTATTGGTTTGCCTCCTTTTTGGACTGGTGCCTATGTTCCTGGCGATGCCATTTCAAAGTTTGCTGGTGATGTTGGTGGAGCAGAATTGGCAGGCTGGAGAGAGCGGCCTTGGTATCCTGATGGGTGCTGGAGGTGTAGGCGGGGTTCTGGGTGCCATCTGGATAGCGAGACGTGGTGACAAGACCGAGAGGCTGCGCCTGATGGTCCTAACCGCCATTGGTTTTGCGTTGTTTCTTGCTGTGTTCACCCAGACGAGTAATTTCTATTTGGCACTGCTGCCGCTGATATTGGCAAACCTTTGTGCGAGTGCATTCCAGACAGTCAATAATGCGACCATCCAGATACTGGTCGATGACAACGTTAGGGGTCGCATGAGCAGCTTTATGATGATGTCGTTCGGACTGACGCCACTGGGTGTATTTCCCATGGCGATCGCTGCGGATCACTTCGGTGCGGCTGCCGCGATCCTTGGAGCATGTGTCGCTCTTGTTCTGATGACTGCTGTGTTTCTGGGCGTGAGCAAGTCCCTTCGAACCATCGACGGTACGGTCGGAGTCGCGATGGAAAAAAACCGGGTTAAACCAGTTCCTGAGTTGTGAACTGACCCCCAATAACGCCTTTAGTACCGTGCCATTTCGGGTGTTTTTATGGACGTATTGTTTATTTGAATTGTCCTGTGGTGCGACCTTGCGCACTATTGGCGTGCATGCATAGGGAGGCATTGTGCGGGAATGGCGGATCAGAACTCCAGTCGGTGAATACAAGCCACTAGAGGTGATCAGATTCGTTTTCTATCCGGAAAACCTACTGATGCTGTGTCTCTTTAGCGTGATGTTTTGGATTGCCTGCGTTTGGTCCTCTCTCCCTTATGGGATGGGACTTAGAAGTGCGCCTTTCTGGTTTCTATGTATCACACTGTTTTTTAACTACAGCTTTGTGGTGGTGGACTACACCGCGCGCGGTGTGAAATCTCTGCCTAAAATCTCCGGTGAGATGGTGTTTCCCTCTAGTGATTTGAGGCTCTATACCTTCGCTTTCCTCACTCTGAGTTTTGCGGCATTTGTATTTGGCGGCTGGGAATCTACCGATCAGTCTTCGCGGTTGATGCTGGCGTTCTTCCTTTATCCCCTGATGCTGTCGGTGTTGATCGTGTCTCAGCGGCTTTCAGGGCTTCTAAACCCGGTCTCATTGATCAAGCGTCTGCTCATTTTTGTGAGTTCGATTCGTTCGTTTAATTTCTTCGCGCTGCAATTTGGCGTGGGGTGGTTACTCTATTGGGAAATACAATCTTTTGGAAAAATACCGATTGCCCATTTGATCTGGCAGGTTCCGTTGACGCTGGTGCTTCTGCTGGTGCTTTTCAGATTGTTAGGTGTTGTGCTTAACCAACTCGGGCCGAAATTGGGATTAGTGATCTTGACGAATGAAGCCATGCATCGTGAAGCTGAGATTGTGGAGGCTGGCTTGGTGCTTGATGACTTCGTGCAATCACTTTATCGCTGGGTAAGGGTGCACGAATATGGAAATGCCTGGCGCGAAGTTGACCAATTTCGAAAGGACAATCGTCATGCGCTGGATGACGCGCTTTACGTCAGGCTTCTGGCGTTGGAAGACTCACGACTCGCGATGATGCTGGGGACGCAAATCGCTGAAACTAGACTCAAACATGGTGATGTCATGGGCGGATTGAGAATATTCAGGGACTGCTTTTTGATGAACCCGGACCGGTTTTCTTTCTCTTCCGGTGGTAGTGCGCTGGATTTTCTGGACGCAGGTTCGGATCTTGCTTCCCGGCAACTCTTACTGAGATACATGCTGAATTTCACTGCACATTTTCCGGCTTATCCTCAATTATCGCGGGCGCTGTCAAAAGCGATTGGGGTGGCGATTAATGCCAGAGAACACACGATCGCAATCAAGCTACTTGACGAGCAGGTTGCGTTGTTCCCCGAGATGGAGGCAGATTCCTTGTACCAACGCCAAAGGTTATCGCTCGAGGGTGGAGCAGCGGTCTGAAGCTGCCAATCCTTGCTCTCTTCCTAGTCACGGGAACGCCTACGACGGGAATGGACACACACTGCGCGCTGCTCACATTGCGCTGGCCAAGGCTTACGACGCTCATCGTCAATCTCCCACAATCCATACCCATCAAATTCAAAGACAGTGCGCCTGAAAGCTACAATGATACTTGCATGGCAACATTGTTAAGCCACTTCAAACCGATCTGGAGCAGCCGCTGCAATATCATCTTGATTAGTAATGGGGTTTTTCCCATCCCATCTTAGCTATTTTTTTTACAGCCACGTTCACGGCGAACTCTCCTCAGTTTTCCACGCCCATTCATAATGGCAACCTGGTGAAAAGATGTGTCGTAACAGTGGCCGATAATTCGTCCCTCTTGACCATTGATAAAGGACTTTCACCATCATGAAGCAAAGGGACACCGCAAGCGTTGGGTTGCATAAGGCGTCACCGGACGTAGACCAAGCGCTGCGTAATAAAGGGATCGATCCTGATCGCCTGTCGGTTACCAGGCTAGGACTAGGGTCCCACAAGGCGACGGTGCCTCTCTGGCTGATTCGCATGGGCTTCGGCATCATGCTGTCGGCTATCCTTCGTCTCGCCAAATATTACCAGCTCGATATACCCCACTACTTGGAAGCCATGCTTGCCCTGATCCTTGGGCTGATCATTCTGCAGGCAGCGTGCGAGGTGTTGGTTGTGGCTACCTAACGGCTCGCGACCCGCTACAAATGGAATCACTATGCCGCCGGTACTCTCACAGAAATTCTTTCGACCATCCCTGAGCTTGTCGTCATTGCTTTTCTTATTCCGGTGAGCCCTGCAACGGCTTTTGTCATTAGTGTTGTTACTATCTATAACAATGCGATGGTCTTCAGTCTCTACTCATTCTTTCTGCCGAAAGACAGGCAGGGAAAGTTCGTGATGCCAACCCCGATTACCGAGGCAGGCACATAGATTTTGATCGGTGGGGGTTCCATGGGTTTGATACTAGGTCTGGTGATGCTGACTTTTTATTCATCCGGGCAAGCGAAAAGCGGTTTCCATTACCTGGATCTTGTGTTTATCAGTATCATTTTACTCGCCATTTTCGTTGTCTGCGTTTACAGGCTGATCTCCAGCTATGCCGAAGAAGAAGCATAGGTGCGTGAAACTCTCGGCATGTCCAGCGATGATGTAAATCAGCGCCTTGAGATCGTCTACGAGGGTGTGAAGCCGAGTTCACCCGCATCTATCGCCCTGATGTTTTTTGCGGGCCTATTGGGCGCGTGTATCGGCGGGGGAGAAGTGTCCAGGTTTGCGACGATTATGATCGGAGAACTGGCGTTCAATCCCATTGTGACGGCGATGATTCTTGCCCTGTTCGCGGGGATGAGTGAGTACGTGATTCTCTGGCAGTCTCATGAAAAACAGGAATACGGCATCGCGCTTGCCAATGCCTTCGGTGGGATTACTCAGGTGATGTTTCTGATGTTGCCGTTTACTTTGCTCGGAATTGCCTTCTACCAAATGGTCGTCAATCCGACCCATGTCGAGCTACCCCTGGGATTTTCACTCTCTAATATTTTTCTGCTGCTGCTGTTCCTGTTTCCTACTTTCTATACCCTGTTGTCACTGCTGGAGGAGGATCACACCCTGGGATTGTTGGACACAACAATCATGACGGGGATATTCACCTTCCTGATCGTGCTGCTGGTCACATACGGAGTGTGAACGGACGATCACCTTGTGCGGTCAGATCTACCCGTGATTCAACCTATGAATGCGTCCGACCTAGACTAGAAGCTGATTGCCTGATTTGCAAAGGCGGAGCTAGACCTTTCTTTCATGAAAGGGGTGTTTGCGAAGACGACATTGAAAAGAAGAATGAGAAAATGACACACTTGTCTTTGCTCACCTAGCAAGGTCAGGTTCTTACGGTTTCCCCCCTAGGGGTTCTACGTTGTTGTAACCCCAAAAAAGCGTGTCACACCATATTTACCATGCCATATTTACCATGCCATATTTACCATGCCATATTTCGCACGACACTTCCGTGCCACCAAGTGACTCAACACCATGCGAATCAACACCATGTATCCACTCAAGAATACGGGAGGTCACATCGGAACATGTTAATCGGGACAAAAAATTTGTTATGCGTAACTCTTGGCTCTTTTCGACAGGTTGAACCAGGCTAGCGCAATCGTCAGGAATAAGCCGATACATGCAGTGCATGCCAGTAGAGTGAAGTAGTACTGGTAACCTAACGCAGCGCCGAAGTTGTCGATCAACCATCCCACTAGGGGGTACGCAAAAATGTCGGGCGTATAGCCGATGGTCGAAATCAATCCGACGACCGTGCCTGTCAGCATGAGAGGCACTTGGCTCTCTTCCATCAGTGCAAAGTAAATGCCTCGTAGTGCGAATACAGCAATGGCGACCGTAGCGACCTGTATCCAGAGCATCCAAAGTAAGTCGGCATCGCCGGGGAGCCCCGCAAGCACGGCGTAGCCCACAGCTGAGATCACAAATGCGAGTGCAACCGCGCGCGTAGGGCGAATGCGATCAGCCAGGAAACCCGCGGCAATCGCAGACATCGGGCGTAGCCATTCGCGGAAGGCCCCTAGCGTTGCGCCGAAAACTTTATCCTGATCGAAAGCCTTTTCGCCGAAGGTTGCAAACTCGAATGTGCCTATATATAGCCAGTAGGCGATAAGGATGATGAATGCCTGTAGCCAGACGGCAGGCATTCGAAGCGCCATGAGTAATTGCCCCCTGGGCATCGACTGCATTCCGCCGCCGACCAACGAACCGTCTGCGGGATCTTCAGGAACAAAGGCCAGCACGAAGAATCCCGCTACGATGGACGCAGAGGAATACAGCAAGATCACCGCGATCAAACCCTCGGACACCAGTGCAAACCTGGAAAAAACCCAGACGGCTGAAGTGAGAATAACGGCGGCAACAAGACCGCGACCGGCATCGAGAATGCCGAATGTCTTTCCTTGGTCGTCGGGTGTGCCCCACAAACGCGCCGCCTTAATGAGCGCCGCCCAAAAGGTCAGGATTGTCGAGATGCCCCAGAACGCATGAAGTGCAAGCAGCATCGGGTAGCTGGGAATTGTGGCCATGTAGTAACCACCAACGCCAGTGGCAAATAGCGAAAAAACAAGAAGCTTTCGTGTGGAAACCCGGTCCGACAGCCAGCCCCCTGCAAAGTACGCACAGATGGCGAGCAGGCCAAACATGGAGTTCATCACACCTAGCTGCGTGAAGGTCACATCGAAGACCTCTTGCATGCTGGTCTGATAACTCTTCCGCATATAGGGAAGCAGATAGATGCTATCCCCAGCCAGAATCAGACTGGCCATGTACAGCCATCGCGTTCGCTTGGTGTTTGGCATCAGCAGACCTTTACATCTGGTCTCTGTCCAAAACGATCTCTATCTGTCATCGAAGTTGTAGGTAATCTGGACACCGACGTTTCTTGGCCGGCCGATTGCTATTTGTGCTGGTCGTTGCCTGTCCGTATCCGCTCCCATTACGATCCGCTCGTCCGTGATGTTGCGGATAAAGACGCCGAAATCCCAGTTATGGCCGGTCAACCCCGAGTACAGGTTCATTACCGTGCTGCTTGGAAGCTCGATTCGTTCTAGTTGCAGCGTGCCCAGTTCGTTGAACTGACTGCTGATGTAAGACAGGTCGCCCCGGACATACCAGTCAGAATCATTGAAGAGGTTCGGGATCTCGTACCTGAAACCCGCAGTTGCCGTCCACTCCGGTGCAAACGGAGCCCTGTCGCCGTCGGCGGCAATGGGGGGTGCCGAAGGATCAAGGTTGCCGTCGACTTCGGACTTGTTGTAAGCGACTGCCAGGTTCAGATCGAGCCGATCCGTTGGGGTGGAGGCGATCTCAAATTCGACACCTCTGCTGACGATGTCGACGAGGCTGAACTCAACGATCCAGCCGCACGACATAAAGGTCTGCGTCCGCGCGTTTTCCCAATCCATCTGGTAGATGCTGAAGTTGGCCGTTGTTGTGTTGTTGAACAGCGTCGTCTTAACGCCCGCCTCGTAGTTCCATAGCGAATCGCCTTCGATTTTCGTGGGCACGCCGTCAAAGCCGAGTGCGTCGAGTTCGGTTGCACAAAAAACAGGATTGATGAACTGTTGCACGCTCCCGACCCGGAACCCTTCTGCGGCTTGGGCGTAGAATGTGGTCTCTTCCGTCGAGTGGTAGAGCAGCTCGACCCTTGGATTGAAGCCGGATTCGGAGGTCTTAGAATCGAGTTGATCGTCGCTGAACTCGACCCAGCCCTGCCAGCGGATGAAAGCATCCTGATCGTACTCGAAATAGCGACCGCCGCCCGTGAGTTCGACTTTGCCTAACTCATAGGTAGCCTCAGCAAACACGGCAACCTGCGTTGTGTCTACGTCGAAGGTCCCGTCGAAGTAGGCGTTTTCCAGAGGCGAGCCAAAATTGCTTCCGAAGAAGCCGTCGATATCGTTGGGTGACGCTATCCATGCATCGAGCCCGTCAAGGTCGTTGATCTGATCAAGTTGGCGGGAATCGTCCTCGTAGTAAACACCAGCCACGAAATTAAAAGCACCGTCAAAACGACTATTGATGCGAAGTTCCTGGGTGAACTTCTCGTTCAACGTGTTGTTTTCCAGATCAACCTGATCGAGGTAGATTGCGCCTTCGAGCGTCACGGGATCGAAGTCACCCAGCGCAAAAACCGGCTGGCCAGAAGCACCAAAAAGATTTGCGATGCCAAGCAGGTCTCTCGTTCTGCGAGTATCGTCCAGGGTATTGTCCATTTCGCGGTCCAAGTACGATGTGACTGAAGTAATCGAGTACCACTCCCCTTCGAAATCGAACTGGAGGGTCGCAAGAAACATCTCGTCTTCGAATTCATTGTCTAGAATTTTCGCGTTCTGCCGCTCGCCCGTAATGATGAACTGGCTGATATCTTCGCTCGGAAGCGCCAGGTCATAGCCTGAGCCTGTGGTTGTCTCCGCCGGATCAAAGCGCCGCTGTTCCTGTGGGCGACCGTCGGATTCCGAGTGCTGATATATCAGCGTGGCTTTCGCAGTCAGCGCGTCTGTGGCTTCCCACAAACCCGTGAGCCGACCGCCGAAGGTACTTTCGTCGTTGTAGTCGTCCTCGCCGGTGTAGATGTTATCAACATAGCCACCGTTCTCGATATTGAATCCAAGGGCGCGGATCGCAAAGCGATCGCTCACGGGAATGTTGACGATGCCATGCCCTGTATAGCTTGAACTGCCATCCTCGGTAGCGAAGGTGGACAGGTTGACAGATGCGGTAAAGGCATCTGTTTTTGGATCGTTTGGAATCAGCCGGATGGCCCCGGACATGGAGCTAGCACCAAAAAGTGTGCCTTGGGGGCCGCGCAGAACCTCTATTCGGTTGATATCGAAAAGGCCCGAGTCCGGATTGAATCCGGAAGTGCTGATTGGCGTCTCGTCGAAATACAGCGAGACGGTAGACGGAATGTTTGGGTTTGCGTGATTAAGCCGCGCTGCCGTAATGCCGCGCATGGACAGCTGAGCCTGGCCTGCACCAGAGCTGTTTGCAGAAAGACCGGGCACATGACGCATATAGTCAGCTAAGCCAGTGGCTGATGTTTCGGCAAGATCATCACCGCCGAGGACCTGAATGCTGCCTCCGATGTCCTGAATCGACTCTGCACCACGCTTTCTGGCGGTTACTACGAGTTCTTCGATGGTTATCGGCTCTGCGCCGTAAGCCTTTGTCGAGAAGCCATTGCTCATTACTGCAGCAAGAGGGAGGAGCCATAGCCATCCCCAATCCGAAGTTCGTTTCATCGGTATTTCCTTGTGATTAACTATGAAATCGCGCGTGAAAAAAATCGAAGCGCGGTGAATTAAGAACACTATACGCTAGCCATAAAAAATATGGAGAGAGTATTGAGAGGGCTGGTGTCTCTTATCATCGTGGCTTATTGACTGAAATTGTCGTGAGTTTGGGTAAATGTGAGCGATAACAGTTGGCGTTAGTGTTTGTTTGAGTCCTGAGAGGAGAGAAACGTCGCGTCGAACAGATGTACGGGAACTCCAGTCACAATCACAAGATATCGACTTACTGCAATCACACATCAAGGTACATCTGCTGCTAAACGCATTGCGTAGCGGTCAAGTTAGCTATGGCGCTATAACCGCACGTTGGGACCGTTGTGTACAACAATCCGAGTGGTATATTCCCCTTCCCAATTGTGACGCTCGCAACCTAACGAGGGTGAAAAGCCAGCCTCTAGTGTTTTAGCAATTGGTATCGTTTGTGATTAATCATCGGGGACATACCGTCGGTAAATCCCCGGTATTTTGGTCATTCGACCGAGATTTCAATGTTCAGTTGGACCTCAACGCTCAGAGAGTTGCTGATCAGGCAGACTGACTCTGCCTTGTGTAGCATCTTTTCAGCCCGCTCAGCATCCGCTTGGCTATTGACCTGCAATCTGACCCGATGGGTCACCATCGTAAAGCGGGTCACTTTTTTAACACGATCAAGAACGCCACTTGATTGACAGCTGATCGAGACCCATTCGAATTTTGACGCTGCTGATACTGCGCGGAATGAGAGGACGAAGCAGGATGCTAGCGACGACATCAGCAGTGTTTCTGGTGACCATTGATCACCGGGACCGTCAAACTCGGCGGGCGGTGCCGTTGAAAGATTCGGCAGGCCATCGGCTGTAACAGATAGCTGATCGGTGGCCGAACCGGCTGCGCTGGCTACGTAGGTGTGGGGAAAGCTTTGCATGTACTTCTCCTGTTTGAGACTTTAGTCGTCTATGGTGAGCGGGAGTGCGACGCTGATGGCTCCTCGCACATCGCAGAGGATGTGGGCGATAGCCTGATCATTGGGATAGTTCGCTCGGGTTATATCCTCCACTCCTGATTTAATTGGTGTGCCATGACAGGCCAGATAGATACCCTCTGTCAGCCGCGCTGTTTACTCAGTGCCTCGCTGATCGCTGGCGCTTTCTCGGAGCAGCCAGGTATTGCCTGCGCAGGGCCCCAAGAGGTCATAGCCGCCCGCAAAGCGGGTTTCAATTGACCGCCGAAACGCTTCACGAGGCCAGCCGGTGTATCGCTTCGCGAATAACCTAATGCTGGATAAGAAACCATGACTATCAGAGACAACCCTTCTTTCGATGTCTTCATTTATTACCCGGTAATCTGATCGTTGTCACAAGACTAGCGCGAAATTTCGAGAAGGGCATTGATTCAGGTCATCATCAATTTGAGCGTTGTTTAACCTCCCTCCAATTTAGTTCGCGGCATAACAGCCACTTAATGAACGAGCGAGCCAACCTTTGACTCAGGCTCTGGCGATGCAGCACTATTTTTGCCGGCATGATCGGTCTGGAGGGTTCCAATCGAGGTGATGACAGCTGTAGTCTTAGGCTAGCAGTCGCATTGCGGCACCTGAATCCTGTCGTTTTGTCTATGGTGGGGTGATCTATGCACTTGCTGAGACTGGCATGCGCGCGCATAGCCCCACTGTATATGCCGTTCTCGAAAAAAAAGGTTAGGAGTATTGGGTTCGATGAAAATTAGCCCGAGATCTTCGTGACCTATCTTCATGACCTATCTTCATACCGGCTTGCGAATTAAGTACAATAGGGTCAGGCAGGCGCCTAAGCAGGTCTTAAGAAAATTCGGCAATAGGTGACACCACCCATTCGCAATGTTGAAACAAGGATACATCGTGTCAGAAGCAATAAAACAGACAAGCGGGAAACCACAATTTACGCTCGAGCAGGTACGTGCCCGAAGAAAACGAGACTGCGCTTTGGGTTATCGACTACTTGCCGTCCATAAGTGGGGTGAGTTAGGTGATGGTCATATCAGCGCGCGTGACCCTGAACGTACTGACTGCTTCTGGATGCTGCGCTATGGTGTTTCGTACCATGCGGCCACTGTATCTGATCTCGTGCTAGTAGGGCCCGATGGTCAACTGGTGGAAGGTGAAGGTTTTGTGAACATTGCAGGCTACTACATCCATCAACCGATCCTTGAAGCGCGTCCTGATCTTGTTAGTGCAGTTCATGTTCATACGGGTTGGGGGACGCCCTTCTCGGCTGAAGCGCGGCTATTCGAGCTTATATCTCAAGAATCCTGTATTTTCTTCGAAGATCATGCGCTTTGGGATGACGAAGAAGTGCAAGTTCAAAGTGTGGCCGCGGGCAGACGAATTGCAGAGGCCATGGGCGACAACAGAGCTATTATTCTGAGAAATCACGGTCTGTTAACCGGTGGGGATAGTGTCTCCGAAGCGGTAGGCAGCTTCGTTTATATGGAACGGGTGGCTGAGGTTCACATGAAAGCGCGCAACCCAAAACCAATCTCTGCAGAAGCCGCACGTTTCGCCAAAAAGGATTTGACTGAAATCGGTATTGGACGATCTGCCTTTGCAAGCATGCTGACACGCCATATTCCTGATCCTGAAATTGTTAATCAGTAAAGGCTCGGGTCAGGAAGCGTGAGTCGCTGGCGTGATCATTAACCTATCATTCACACTAGCGCAGTGAGGCAAATCTTCGCTGGTATCCAAATTGATTGCACGCGTGCGATGAGGGAATGTTTGCCTTGTATTCCTGCTGCCTCACCATCGATTCGCAATTTATAACGGCACCTCGAGACTGACTTTTCACGAGCATCCGGGGCAATCGTTTTGAATCGCTAGACCTTGCGTTTGAGGATCGATATTAATCTTGCAGGGTCTGCGGTTGGAAGCTGGTCCCGCCATAACAGTTCTTTAGCGCCCGTGTTGATAGCGCGAGTGCGCCAGGTGACAAGTAAACCAGGCCCCCGATATCCAAAGACTTCTCTGTCCGCCACTGGAATCTGGGAATGCTCCTCACGCATATGTAGAAACGTTTGCCACCGACTAAGTTTTGTTGCCGTAACAGGCTTGACCGGGTCTGGCGGGGCTCCGGTTATTCTGGTTTTCCACTAGGGTCCCTCGAACGTCACCTCTGTCACCTCTGTCACATCTTCAATCATGGGTAACGGAATATAGCTTTTGCTGCCATGGGTATTACCTCGGACAACTAGTGGTGGTCCGCGCTCACCCGACCATTGCAGCATATTCTCCACGCTAACTTTGACGCTCTTGGTTAACCAAAGCATCAAAAACACCAGGAGCCAGGAAATAGCGAATAGCAATGCTAGGAACTGGATAGCGCTTCTGTTCCCCTCCAGATGAGTTTTCATCTCGCGCGAGAAAACCGTGATCAAAACAGCCGCAATTGTTGATATTGTTTGCAGCGGGCGCGCCGGTATCTGGATCGTTTCCGAATAGTGTTCGTACACAGCAATCCCCTGATTGAAACTCTTGTGTCAGCGCACTAGTGGCGTGTAGTTAATATAGTCTTGATAATTGCTTTCATACTTATCCTTGCCCATTAATTCGATTTGTTTATTTATGAAGAGTCGGAAGTGCGTCTGCAGGGCCGTATCGTTCTGAATAATGGCAAAGACTTCAACCGTCGAAAGGGCAGTTGCGCTGGGCACCTTGCGCAACAAATAGTCTGACACTGCGCCGGGCTGGATACTCACGCGCGGCAGCGCGGCCAACCAAGCATTTTCATGTAACATCCGTTTCGCTTTGCGCCATGTTGCATCTAATAAGATCAGCGATTGCTGCCCTACTTTGGGATCGAAGCGACCAGTAACATTCGCCGCAGCATTGCGTATCACCGAGTCTACTTCTAAGTCCGCATCGGGAAACAATAAGGCAAATTGTTTGTTTCTTATGGGACTAAAAATCTCACCTTCTTTGACCAACACTTCAGGATAACGCTGCTTGATTAAAGACACCGTTGAAAGGGTTTTCTTACGCTCATCTGGATGACGCAGGATAATAATGGAAGGTTCAATTCGGTTCACTTTAACCTGATGACACAGACACACTTTTTTAGGCACGCCACAACCCAAACAATAACGACTATTAAGCAAGGGGGCGTGGTAGATAGGGCAGCGTTTGACCTTGGTTTCAGACAGATGTAATTGCACACCAATTACGCTGCCCTGTGCATTGGTGTGCAGGCATATCTTGCGGCGGGATAGGCCATTTTTCACTTTGGTTGAATCAATGACCTCCAGGCGATAAAGACTATCCTCTAACCGCTCGGGCACCCCTGAAACCAACAGAACATGGCCGCTATCACCCGATTTTGGGATATTTTCCTTGCGCCATGCCATTAGGTTCCCGGGCTTTACCTGGCTAATATGGTTGGTGCCTATTTCCTGCAGAATTGCGAAATAGTGAACGGCTCTGGGCTTCTCTAAGGCATAGGGTTTGGGCACAAACAAGCGGTCGCACAGCAAGCTAATCAGACCAGAACAATCACACTGAATACTGGTGCTGTTTACCATGGGCTTTCTTGAAAAGCCTTTATCAGGCAACTCAAGCCAGGTGCTAAGCAGTACTGAAGACTCGCTCAAAAGTTCCTTCCAAGGGGCAACCCCATTAACTCACACGCATCGAGTACCGATAGTACGAATTAGTTAGACTTCTTCAAGTCTGTGAGGATAAATATAGATATAGAAACGGACACACACATCGCAACGCTCACGACGCAGTACCAAGGCTTACAACCCTCAGTGTCACCCTCGCACAACCATACTCACCAGGACAAAAAACACCGCACTCAAAAGTCATGATGACCGCCGCATGGCAACCCCAGGAAGCCAACCCATCGACCTTGAACAACCACTGCGCTACCACCTTGTTTCAAGCAGTGTCTGCAGGGGTTGGCTCTGCGGCAAAGACCGATAATCCAAAAGGAATTATGAGTACCGTAAACCGAGGCTATAAAAGCGGGTGGTTCATCTGGTGAAATTTTTGCGGTGGCGATCGCTGCCTTTGCCATCACGAGCAACCATGCCCATCTAGTGCTCGATTTTTGTCCGCAAAATAGTTATAGATCGAAGTATGGGAAATGGCAGACCGATGGCTCAGAGCATTCCCGCCGCGTGCTGCAGCTAATTCGCCAGCGGACGAACGAGTGACCATTCGCCTCCGCTTCGCAATCCCGCTGGCTATGCCAGAGAGGCTCGTGCACGCGCGACAGACCCTCGGGTCACTGTCGATGTTTATGAAACACCTTTGGCGAGCCAACTGCTCGCCTGGCTAACAAGGAAGGTCGCCTTACGGGCCACTTCTTCGAAGGGCGTTTTTACCCCCGGTGCACTACTCGATGAAAGCGCGGTCATCGCATCCGTGGCGTATGTGGACCTTAATCCAGTCAGGGCAGGTATCGTCAATGACATAAATGCCTATCAAACAGGGTATGGCTCACACCGATCAAAGATCGCCATCAATCACCCTGAGCGTCTAGCCATTGCGATAGCGCCGCTGGTGAGTGGTGCGCTGAGGACCGGCCTGCACTGGTCATGTTACTCGGTGAATACCTGAATATAGTGAATGACGGTGTGCGCGACGATGCCGCGGCCAAGCCCGAGGGCAAAAAGAGTCGATGGTTCGCCAGGATTGCCGATTTGAACAAACGACAACGAGCGTTCGATTCGCTGCCTGAATTGTCATCATGGAATATTCAACGGCTGGTCAGTTCCGGGGTCCGCATTGCCTGCTATTTAGGTCAGACGAAAAAAATCATCAATTCTGAAGTATCTTTTCGTCTGAATTCGAGAAGGTTCAGCGCTTTTGAATCGGAATTTGATCGTAGTTCAGAGTCTAAAAAGAAATAGGCTGAGGACGGCCAAAATGATCAGTGCATATCTAAATGTGTGTGTTCTTTGTATTTACTTAGTTTGTTTGTACCTAGCGTTCGGGTAGCGACTCTGCACATGCAGGAAAACTGCTCTTAGGTTACAATTCGCACACTATGAGCTTGGTTTTGTCTTGAATTTTTCGTCCATCAAATCTTTTGGCATCCAGGCCATGAAGCTGCTTTTGTTGACAGCATTCTTGTTGCCGTCGCTGGTGCCAACCGGGTTCATGGCGCAGCGCAATTCAGATACACGCCAGCTTGAAATAACGTTGTGCCCGAGTGGCTTTAGCCAAGTGGCGATCAAAGCCCTCTCCAGGCCTGAACCCGCAACGCTCCAGTTACGCCACAATCACCACAATCACCACAATTACGACATTATGGCAGGACTGGGTGAGCAGCAAGCAGCTGGCTCTGGTCACTCATCACATCATGAAGGCGTATCTGCTGAACTGTGCCCCCTAGCGGCGCCTGGTGCGATCGTTTTTGATATCGCAACGATTCATTATCTGAACTACATTCCTGTTTCAATCTTCTTTACAGCGAAGCCACTTGAGGCGCGTGCAACTGCTCTATTGCCGCCGCCCGTCAGAGGCCCTCCCGCGCTCTCCTGAACCTCCATCGGACAAGTACGTCCGTTTTCCCAGTCAATTCAGGATAATTAAAATGAATACCAGTATGTTTAGACGTGGTGCTGCGCTGTGCGCAGGAATCGCGATGACGTTGCCCGTTGCGGCAACCGAAAATGTTTTTAGTGATGTCATTGTTGTAACCAGTCAGCGGGATCAGCGCAATTCAGACATCGTTTATGGTCACGAAGCCATGCCAATGGCGCCCGATACGGCGGCGCTTATTGGTCGACTGCCCGGCGCTGCCCTGATTAACAATGGCAGCCTCTCTGGTCAGGTGCAGTATAGGGGCGCTTATGGATTTCGGGTAGGCACCCGTATCAACGGTCAGGCGTTTCGTTCTGGTGGTCCGAACCTGATGGACCCGCCAATGCATTACGCGCCTCCAACCCTCGTTGATACCATCACGGTTAACCGTGGTGCAGCCCCAGTTTCATTTGGTCCGTCTCTTGTCGGTGGTATTGATACCCGTTTAAAACAGGTGTCCTTCGCGGATTCGAACTTACTTGAAGCGGGTTACGATGTGACTGCAATCGGGCGAAGCGCGGACTCAAGTTACGCCGTTGGGCTAGTCGGTGGTGTTGCCAGTGACGCTGTTCGTGCCTATGGCTACTACTCGGATGAACGCGGTTCGGATCGAAAATTTCCGGGTGGCGAGGTCGATAATACTAGCTATGAACGTCAGGTTTATGGCGCCGGTATAGGGCTGCGTCACGGAGACAGTGAGTGGGATCTGGAAGTCAGGCGACAGGAAACCGGACCCACGGGCAACCCGCCTTTTGCGATGGATGTCGATTATGTAGACACTGACTTCGCGCGACTCCGGTTTGAAACACAATTGGCTGATACCAATATGGCGATTGCCTTTGGCTACAGTGATGTCAGCCACGGGATGAACAACTTTGACCAGCGTCCGCCGCCTCCGCTCGCGATGCGATATCGAGAGACAACTGCTGCGGGTACAACCTACACGGCCACGATTGATTTTGTCACACTATTGGCCGGCGGCGATCTGGAATACGGTTTGGATATAGAGCAGGGTGATCATGACGCGTTTATCTCCAATCCAAATAATGCTGCGTTTTTTGTGTCGTCGGTTCCCGATGTCGAGCAGGATCGACTGGGTGCGTTTCTAAGTTGGCAGGGAGAAGCAGGTCCTGGCAACCTAGAAGTTGGCATTCGGGTTGACCAGCATGAGGATTCGGCTGCGGCTGCCGTAACCGGGCCGGCCTTGCCGCCGATGGCGGGTATGCTTGCCATGGCATTTAACCAGTCAGATCGCGACTGGAGTGACACCACGCTGGACCTGTTGGCGCGATACTGGCAGGAGAGTGACCTTGGAACCTGGCGAATTAGTCTGGCGCGTAAGAACCGGGCACCCATACACCTCGAGCGATATGGGTGGCTGCCGATTGCGGCGAGCGCAGGACTGGCTGATGGTAATAATTATATCGGCGATGTTGGCCTGGACCCCGAGACCGCATGGATTGCTGAGGTAGGTATTGATCTTGTTGGTGCGAGTTGGTGGCTTCGCCCTACAGTCTTCTATCATGATGTTGATGACTATATTCAGGGCACGCCATTTGATGACACGCCGGGCGTTTTCGATACTCCCGTAGAGATGGTCTCTATGATGAATGGTGATCCGACGCCGCTGCAGTTTACTAATGTCGAGGCTAGGATGTTTGGTGTCGATGCGGACTTTGGCTGGCAGCTTGCCGAGAATTGGCATCTTGAAGGTGTGATTTCGGTGGTGCGTGGCGAACGTCGTGATATCAGTGATGATCTCTACAGAATATCTCCTGACAGATTGAGTCTGGCGCTGGTTTACGAGCAGTCTCGCTGGTCAGTGTCATTGGCGGGTGAAGGCGTGCGTGCACAGGGCAAGGTGTCCGTCACAAACAACGAGCAGGAAACGCCCGGGTACGGCCTCATGCATCTGTTCGCGAACTGGCAGGTGAGTGACAATTTTCATCTTTCAGGAGGCGTCGAAAATCTGTTTGATCGGGAATATGAGCAGCACCTCGCTGGTTATAACCGCGTGAGTGAGTCCGGTGTTTCGCTTGGCGGTCGCCTGCCAGGCACCGGCCTTAACGTATTCCTTAAGGTATCTTTGCGACGTTAGTAAATGGTAGTAAACGGGGCCGGAGTAAAACTGAGGAGCAAACGGCTACTCCGACCCTGCTTCTCCCTGTGAGCTGCCCCTCCTCCGAGTCTCTAGACACGTCCTGGCTTATTGAAATAAGTTTCTTCATAAGCCACTGGCGACAAGTTTCCGGTGTCGCCGCAGGGGCGTTTCAGTCATAATTCCCCCGGTCAGTGAAAGGGGAGTACTCGAAACGAAATGAACATACTACACATCTCGGATATGCATTTTGGCCCTCGTCACTGGCTTGGAAAAAGTGAATTATTGTTAGAAAAATTGAACAGCTATGAAGCCGATATTGTCATCAATACAGGTGACAGTACGACGGATGCTCTCGAAAATGAATTCGAAGCCGCTGGAATTTTTTTAAGATCTATTGAGTGCCAACACATCGTTTCCATTCCCGGAAACCATGACAAACGAAATATGCGTAGTGCTGACTATTTCCGTCAGTATATCGACGACATAGAAATCATTCGCCCACTAGACCGTGACAAGTGTAGTAAGAATAATATTTTTCTTGATGGGAATACCAATGACATCAAGGATCATTTTACTGACATCAATTTCCTCAAAAGCATCACGATCGATGGCGAGTCCGTTCTGGCGGTATGTCTCGATACCAGCACGCTCTATGCAGACAAAGGTTTTGTTGATGCTGAAATGCTGCGGACACTCTCTCATGCCATTAGCAAAGAAAGTTACGACAGAATAATTCTTCTAAATCATCACTCCATTCTGGACACAGATTCAGATCCTCTTTTCAATTCCCGCATTGTTGTCGAATTTGTAAGAGAGAATAAAATCGAACATGTTTTTTGTGGTCATACTCATCAGCTATCGATGATGAGATCAACCGACCTGTATCACAAGCACACATTCACGCAATATAAGAACGGGTCGCTCTCAAGCGCCAACACTCCCAACGATACCAATATGTTTTTGTATTATAAGAATTTTGGCACTGAAGCAATGAATATCCATGTAGTTAGAGTGACTGTTGAAAACGAATGTCTGAAATTTAGAGAAGAAATCGTTTCCGCGTAGATAGGTGTTTTAAGCCGGATTTTTCTCGGATTGGTTCTTAGATCGACCGAATTAGTTACCGGGTTGGTCGGCAATGGAAACATACCAACGCGTATTCTACAGATAGGCAGTGATTTCGACCCTGCTGAAACGGCCAAACCTTACAAATATGTCATCTAGCAGAAGATGTGTCTCGAAAAATGTAGCCGCGCTCGTCGTTAGTAACACCCCATTTTTTCACGGAGTTTACCGAATCAATGAGTTTCGAATCATTGGGCCTTTCAAACAAAGTTCAGCGGGCGTTGATAGATGCCGGTTACACAGCGCCGACAATCGTCCAGAATAAGTCGATCCCATTGGCTCTAAAGGGTAGGGATCTGCTCGTGGCTGCTCAAACGGGAACGGGAAAAACTGCGGCATTCATTGGTCCGATGTTAGACCTTCTTGGTGATGCCCCACCACCCGCATCCAATTTTACGAAAGGGCTTATTCTGGTTCCGACCAGAGAACTGGCAATGCAGGTGCATCAATCAGTTAAAGACTATGGTTGCCACAGTGGTCTTCGTTCTGCGGTCGTATTCGGCGGTGTGAAAATAAATCCCCAGATGATGGGTTTACGCAGAGGTGTTCATTTACTGGTGGCAACACCTGGACGGTTACTGGATCTTTATGAGCAAAACGCCGTCCGGTTTGAAGAGTTGGAGATGCTTGTACTCGATGAAGCCGACCGTATGCTGGGACTAGGGTTTTCCGACGAGATGAATCGAATTTTGAAAATCCTGCCAACCAGGCGCCAGACACTAATGTTTTCAGCAACACTATCAATAGAGGTGAAAAAGCTGGCGGGCAAGATGCTTAATAAACCTGTTGAAATTTCGGTTAATCCTGAGCGCGTTGCCGCGGTAAAAGTAGAGCAGTGGTTGGTGCCCGTTGATAAGAAGCGAAAGAAGGAACTGCTTACCCATTTGATTTCGGATAGTGAAGGATCTCAGGCTCTGGTGTTCGTCAACACGAAGCAGGGGGCCGATCACCTGGTCAAAGGGATCAATTCCTCCGGCCATACCGCATCAGCGATCCATGGTGATAAGAGCCAATCCGTCCGATTGCGCAATCTTCAGACGTTCAAGAATGGCGAAGTGCAAATACTGGTCGCAACAGATGTTGCTTCCAGGGGACTCGATATCGGACAGTTACCCATGGTCATAAACTTCGAGCTGCCGAAGGTTCCTGAAGATTACGTGCATCGCATTGGGCGAACCGGTCGAGCAGCAGAGCTTGGAAAAGCCATTTCACTTGTGTGTGCAGACGAGTTTGAGTTCCTGCGGAATATCGAGCGACTCTTGCGCCAAGTCGTGCCTCGAGAAGATGTTGACGGTTTTGTCCCCGATCACAAAGTGCCTGAATCGCAGGGTGTTCCGCCGCCGGCCAAACCAAAGAAGCCTAAAAAACTGAAAGGGAGCCAAACACCACCCAAGACGAATTCTGTTTGAAACG
>JBLIIB010000029.1:0-19755 GCA_047634795.1 Candidatus Azotimanducaceae bacterium
ACCGGCCACCAAACCCGCCACTATTGCGCCAGCGACGATGCCAGTTAATCCGTTGATGGTTAGGGAGCTGAGCTGTAAGAGCCACCAACCCCACGTCTCAATCTGACCGATTGTTGAAAGCAGCGTTTCTATTGCGGTGTGGATGGGAAGGCCATGCACCAGAATGCCGCCACCCACAAGAAACATGGCTGCCGTTCCGACAATGGACAATAGCTTCATGAGTATGGGTGCAAAATCGAGTATTCGTTCACCGATCCAAACCTTCCACTTGGGTTCCTTCTGGTGGATAAGATATAGACCCAGATCATCAAGCTTGACGATTAAAGCGACCAGTCCATACACCCCAAGCGTCATCAACACAGCAATCGCGATTACGGTCAACATCTGAGTCATAAAGTCGGCGTTTGCCACTGTGCCCATGGCGATCACAATGATTTCTGCGGATAAGACAAAATCTGTTCTTATCGCGCCTTTGATCTTATTGGCTTCAAACGCGACAAGGTCGGTTGACGGGTCGCGAAGCGCTGCGAGTACTTCAGCTGCTTCCCTATCTGTGTCTTCGGGATGCAGGAAACTGTGCGCGATCTTTTCGAATCCCTCAAAACATAAATAGCATCCACCAAGCATGAGTAGTGGTGTGAGAAGAAATGGCGCGAATGCCGCGAGCATGAGCGCGGCTGGGACAAGGATCAGCTTGTTTTTTGCAGATCCCTTGAACACAGCAAAAACGACAGGCAATTCCCGGTCAGCTTTTACGCCAGACACCTGCTGTGCGTTTAGCGCCAAATCATCGCCCAGGACCCCCGCGGTTTTACCCGCGGCGACCTTGGTCAGGACGGCGACATCGTCTAGTACCGTGGCGATGTCATCTAGGAGTGCAAGCAGGCTTGTAGCCACTATCGCTTACGCATTTTCTCGGCAATAACAGCGTACTGGTCCAGCAGAGGCAGGACAGTATTTTCATCCTCAGGTGGTAAACCGAATACAAAATGATTGAATCCCTGATCCAGTTTTCGTTCGATAAAGTCTTCGTCGGGTGGCACACCGAACATGGCAAACATCATTTCTGACATCTTGCGCCCGCGGTTTGTTACAGCCTTTTCAATCTCAGGCATATGGCCTTCGTCGAGGCCAGCGATGGGTAACCAACCATCACAATATTCTGCGATACGGTCCCAACTCCACTTTGAGGTTGCACCCATCAATATGGGTGGTCCTCCGGCCTGTATTGGTTTGGGATTGGACCAAACAGGATCAAAGTCGACAAATTCACCATGAAACTCTGCTTCATCTTTCGTCCAGAGCTCTCTCATGGCGAGAATTTTTTCGCGTACGATTTTCCAGCGATGCTTGTACTCAACACCGTGATTTTCCATTTCTTCTGCATTCCAGCCTGCACCAATTCCCAGTATGAAACGGCCGCCGGAAATTCTATCGATACTTGCGATCTCTTTTGCAAGTGTCAGGACATCTCTTTCAACGACGAGACAAATACCGGTGCCTAGTTTGATTCGTTCTGTCGCGCCGGCACATGCTGCCAGTGCGACAAAAGGATCGTAGGTATGGGAGTATTCTTTAGGTAAGTCGCCACCGGCCGGATAGGGCGTTCTTCTGGAAGCCGGGATGTGGGTGTGCTCTGGAAAAAAGATTGAATCAAGGCCTCGCTCTTCAATCGCCTTTGCGAGGGCAACGGGTTGCATTGCATATTCTGTGGGAAAGATTAGTGCGCCAAATTCGGCCATAGGGTGCTCGCTCGCAGGTGAATGGTTAGCTCTCAGGATAAACGAGTGGTGTGAGCCTTGCTATGCCCGCGATATTGAATAGCACCGCGCAGCGTTGTCACCTAGAACATAGGCCTGTTCAGTCGGGCTAAGCGCGTCGATGAGCGCAAGCGTGATATCATAGACCTCATCATAGGTCGCGCTTAAGGTGCAGTAAGGCCAGCCTGATGCATAGATTAGGTTTTCACTCCCGAGCTTTTCAAGCAGAACGTCGAGATAAGGACCTACCCGCTCTACGTCGAGGAAGTCGTCCTCCCCGTCAGGGGCGGGTACTCTTTCTGCAAGACCATTGAGTTGGCAATACAGATTTTCTCGTGCTGGTAGTTGGGCAAACCATTGTTGCCAGAGGCTGATGTCAGGCTCGTCTTTCAAGAGTCTTGACGGGTTGATGATGCAGCTCACTTCGGTTGTTGTTTCAAGCAGCGCTGTCAGCGCATCCATTGTGTTTGCCGTTGGCGTTAGGTCCAGCGAAAAACCAAAATCTGCCAGCTTGTTGCAACCTGAAATCAGACGATCCGATTGTGACTGGTCATTGGAATTGGTATCCAGGTGCCAACGGAACCCCGCCAGTTCACCTTTGTACTTGCTCATTTGTGCCAGCGCATTGGGTGCGGTGAGATCGATCCAACCCACCGCGGCAAGAATAGAGGAATAATCATTCTTGATTGAAATCAGCCAATCGTTTTCACTCGAAGCAGATATTGATGCTTGGGCCACGACTCCGTGGAAACCGTTTTCAATGATGTTGGGTTCAATATGGGTTGGGAGGTAATCTTGCTGAAGAACTTTTTCCTGATGCTGATTTTGTTCAGGGTTTTGATGAACGTTTTGGCCAGGTTGTTGTTCTGCCCCTTCCTTAAATCGCCAGTAAGACTGGTGTCCATCTATTCTCATTACCAGGGTTTCCTGGGCGTGACGATGGGAAACCGCCGTTCGAACTGATCAAATAATCCTGACAGTGTAATGAGTGCAGACGCGTCGCCCTCAATAGTCAGGTCGCCCGCTTCCATGAGCTTGCCGGCGTCGGTTTGTGCTGACATTAGGAGTTTGAAGTTGAGTGCGCTGATGCTCATTGTCGCAGAGGCACTAATCGACTGTTTGCCCGTGAAGACGTGCAATACAGAGTTTTCGATACTCAAGTGTGCGGGTTCGCTGTCGGTAAAATTTAGGTTGATCCCCAGCACGACGCCATCGGCGCGGTCGGCGTTCAGTCTCACCGACATGAGTTGATAAAGGTTCGAGAGCGGGATCGCGCCAACCATGCCAGCGGCTGCGCCGTATGCAGATCCTTTTGGCAGGCCTTCACGCAATTCGAGCACCCCACTAAGGTAGAAGTTTCGCCAAGGTCCGGACTCAGACTGGTAGCCCATTTGTTCCAGAGTGTCCGCCAGCAGCGCCCGTCCATCGATATGTTCAGGGTCGTTCATCACTACGTGATTGAGAACTTCAGCCACCCACCGGTAGTCACCGTCTGCGAAATATTTCCTCGCCCGTGTCACGATGGCATCGGCGCCGCCCATAAATTCCACGTAACGTGCCGCTACCTCTACCGGAGGCAATGGATGCAGAGTGGCCGGATTGCCGTCAAAAAAACCAAGATACTTTACATACACGGCGCGGGCATTGGCATACACAGTGCCGTAGTAATCGCGGTTATAAAATTCTTTCCCGAGCGATTCAGGCAGGGTTATTTGTTCGGCGATTTCTTCTTTGTTGTATCCAAGGTTCGCCAGTCTTAATGTTTGGTCGTGAATAAACTTGTACAGATCTCTCTGCTTTTTCATGTACGAGCGTACATTCTGCTGACCCCAAATCGGCCAGTGGTGACTTGCAAACTGGACTTCCAGTTTATCGCCGAAAAGCTCAATAGATTCGTTGATTTGATCTGCCCAAGCCAACGCGTCCCTGACCTGTGCGCCTCTTGGCGTGTATACGTTGTGCAGGTGGTGCGAAGTGATTTCTGACATGCAGAGGGCTTTGAACTGCGGAAAGTAGAACACCATCTCTGCGGGTGCTTCGGTACCCATGGTCATCTGAAACTCGATCTCGATGCCATCAATGTTTCGGGTTTCACCGGTTTCATTAATGATGTCGTTGGGTACGACAAATCCGGTTGTTCCCATGGAAAGTGCTGCGCCAAGCCCCGTCGTGACAAATCCCGTTGGAGAAGGCTTGAGTAAATTGCCGTACATATACGTAGCGCGACGCCCCATAACGTTGCCTGCCAGTATATTTTCAGACAGCGCTTCCTGGACATAATCAGTGGGCGCAAGTACGGGGATTCTTCCCGAAGCGGCGTCTTCGGAAGTAATCACGCCAAGAACGCCTGCAAAATGATCGGCGTGGCTGTGGGTATGTATGACGGCAACAACGGGGCGCTCGCCGAGATGTTGGTTGGCGAGGGCCAAGCCTGCGCGTGAGGTTTCGCTGGAAGTCAGTGGGTCAACCACAATCCACCCGGTCTCACCGCGGATTAATGTCATGTTGGCGATATCGAAAGACCTGATCTGGTAGATTCCGTCGACGACCTCAAAGAGTCCGTGGTGGCCGGTATTGAGCTGAGCCTGACGCCAAAGAGACGGGTTAACGGTATCGGGTGCATTGCCGGATAGAAATGAGAGGGCTTCCAGATCATAAGCATCGCGGTTTTGATGGTCGTGAGGAATACTGATGGGGTCGATGGTCGCTATGAATCCTTTAGCGGCGTCTTCAAAGCTTCTCTTGTCTTCGAAGTTGAGTTTTTCTACAAACGAAGCCTGAACGTTTTTGGTGGCTGGCGTTGCAGGTTTGGGGTCGCGTAAGGGTTCTGGCAGGGGGGAATAATCAGTCAAAGGACGCTCAAGGTTTTTATCATTTGGGTTCTAGGATATCGTTTGTCCCGACAGGCGCAAGTAGATGTTATGGCTGACGAACCGGAAATTTCGGATAAACTCCAAATTGTGATTGGATCATTGATCTCTTTGCTGCTTGTCGGCGCCTATTTAATATTCTCTGGCTCTTTTTCCTCAAGCCGTGATGCCCCAAGCACCGATCTCTTAAAGCCTCTGGTCTCAGGCGATGAACGTGCGATTACAGATGCATCAACATCTGGTGCTTCGAGCAATCGGCCGAATACATCGATGGTCCAGGTGGGTGAAAACAAGGCTGTTATCACACCGTCTTCACCGGAAATAGACGGCGCGGCGATATCGAGTTCGCAGACAGCAAGCGGTCAGTCAACCGGCGCACTTCCAGCCAGCGCACTCCCGAGAGAATAGGGCTTAAGACATAAAACCCTTTGTTTGTGTCGTCATGCTCGAATATTCGACGACGATCTGCGCTGACTTTTCACCGTTCATGCGAGAAGATTTTCAGGAACGCGCCGTGAATGTAGCGCTGACTTAATACGTGCTTGAACCCAACCCGCGAGGGAATCTCTGATTAAAGTGTATGTCTGCCGGGCCACGCTGGCCGGGCCACGCTGGCGGGAACGCCTATTCCATTACAGCGTTCGGGCCGCGCAAACACATGTGGGACTGAGTCGGAACGCCGTGCCGCTTGTTCTTGCCTGAGCGGCTCGGGCTGGGCGTCCCCACAACAATATCCATTTGATCAGAGGTACCAGAAGCCAATCCAGTCGCACTCACCCGCGGGCGGGATGCTAGTGCTGAAGTCACCGACGAAATTTGGCGGACAGATTATCACGTTGGTTACGGTAGACCCTGTTCACCGGGAGCATGCAGAACAGGTATTAGCTTCAGTGAAACTTGATTTGGATCGAAAGACATCGCTACTCGAAAACGGCGTCATTCTTCAGCCTTCACTAAGCGGGCCTTATGCCGCGCTACCCAACCCCTGGGCAAGTGCGGCACGCTCCCTTTGATATTCCGGAGAACCTAACATCTGGCGATTGAAACCAGCGCGTTTAAACCAGAAGTGCAGTCCGACCAGGTCAGTGAATCCCATGCCTCCGTGCACCTCGGTTGAGGTCCGCGTGACGAATTGGCCGACCTCTGAAAGATGCGCTTTGGTGTGGCTGGCCATCATGGTGGCTTCTTCGGGGATGTCATCCAAGGCATGGGCGGCGTACCAGACCATGGCGCGGCACGGTTCCAGTTCGGCGGCCATCTCTGCGCACATATGTTTTACGGCTTGAAAAGAGGCAATCACTCGGTTGAATTGTTCGCGCTCGCCCGCGTATTTGACGGCCTGATCCAATGCGTTTTGTGAAGCGCCGAGGGTATCCGCTGCAATGGCAACTAATCCCGCGTTGAGCGCGGTGTTAAACACCTTTGGGTTCTTGCTGATTAGCTCGCAAGTCGCGTTGTTAAAGCCGAGTTCACAGATAGAGCGCGTCTTGTCGATGGTCGTCAGGGTGTTTCTGCTGACACCATTCGCGCTCGCGTCAACTAGATAGATATGTTGCTCATTATTGGTGACGAGATAATAGTCAGCATCTGCATCCAGAACGAATAGAGACTTGCCGCTTAATTTGCCATCGGACTCTGTCACGCCGCCATCGAGTCTTGCCGCGACACCTTCTGTAAAGGCTATCCCAATTCTGGTTTCGCCAGTGCTCACACCACCTAACAGGTCTTCGCGCTGACCTGCGGTCTGCAATGCGACGGGGGCGATGACTGACGATGATATAAAGGGTGTTGTTGATACGTGGTATCCAAGACTTGTCGATACCACGGCTGCGTCAAGCGCGCTTAAACCAAGACCACCATTGGCTTCGCTGATTAAGATACCCGGAATGCCCAGATCAGTCAGGCCCGCCCATGCGGTCTTGTCGCTCTTACTGCCTGAGGCGACTTCTCTGACTTGATCCAGCGGGAGTTGTTCTGCCAAAAATCGATTGACCGAGTCTTGCAGGAGAGTTTGCTCTGATGATAATCCGAATTCCATGGTGACCCCTACTTCGCTTCGACTTTGGGTTCTTTAGGCATGCCTAGTCCCCGTTCACTGATAATGTTTTTTTGTATCTGAGATGTTCCTCCGCCAATAATCAGACCCAGGTAGAACATGTATTGGTATTGCCATGATCCATTGCCACGAAGATAAGGGTTGTCACCATAGGCGAGTCCAATTTCACCCATGATATCAATGGCCAGCGCTTCGAGTTCGTGTCGAAGCTCAGTGCCCTGTAGTTTCACAATCATCCCGGCAAGTTTTACATCCTGATTTTTATTCAATCGTGCTGACAGCAATCGCATGTCATTGCATTTCATTGACAGTACGCGGCCCTGAATCTTCATCAGTCGATCACGAAAAATAGGGTTGTCGACTAAACGCTCCCCGCCGGCGGTTTCAGAGTTCATGAGTTTGATGATGCCGTTTAAACGTGTTTGTGCTGCATCTGGCGGCGCCAATGATCCGCGCTCATGACCAAGAATAGCATTGGCAACCTGCCAACCCTGACCTCGTTGTCCGACAATCTGGTCTTGAGGAACTCGCACATCGGTGAAAAATACTTCATTGAAATTGGCGTCGCCTGTCATGTCTGCCAGAGGGCGCACTTCGATGCCGGGTGTATCCATTTTAAAGAGCAGAAAAGAAATACCCTGATGTTTTGGCGCTTCGGGTTCGGTCCGAACGAGACAGAATATCCAGTCGGCGAGGTGCGCGGTACTGGTCCAGATCTTCTGCCCGTTAATGACCCACTCGTCGCCATCAAGTTCGGCACGGGTGGTGAGGCTGGCGAGGTCGCTGCCCGCGCCAGGTTCGGAGTAACCCTGACACCAGATCATTTCCCCATAAATAGTGGGCTCTATAAATTCCTGCTTCTGCGCCTCTGTACCCAGCTCAAGGAGTACGGGCACCAGCATTGATATGCCCTGACCGCCAAGACCGGTGTTGATCTGCGCGCTGGAAAATTCTTCGCCGATAATTCTGGATTTGATGATGTCGGGCTCAGCGCCGTAACCACCGAATACTTCGGGAATCGTACGAGCGGCATAGCCATGTTCGATGAGTGTTTTCTGCCAGCTAATGGCGTCGCTGCTGCCCATCCCGCCTTGACGTGGTGAGTCGTTACCATGCTGGGCGATAAAGGACTTTACCTCTTCCCTGAACGCCTCGTACTCCGGGCCAAATGACAAATCCATGAATGCCGCTCCCTGTAACTTAAGTTACTCGTAGGCTATCACAGGGTCTCTTTTATCAAGACTCTCTTTAGCCGCTGACCTATCTTTAGGGCCTGTCTTTAGGGCCTGTCTTTAGGGCCTGTCTTTGAGGCATGTTTTTAGAGGCCCTGCCGCTGTTGCAGCCGGTATCTCGACTTCGCAGCGGTGATTCAGGACAAAATTCTGGCTTATTTGGCTGAAATGCCGACTTCGCTCTGAATTCGTTCGAGATACACGCGCAAAGAAGGATATCCGTTAGCAATCTGGGTCAGCCAGGTGGCGGGTTCGTTATCCATGAATCCTGACAGCATACCGGCAACAACAAAATCAAAAGCAGTGAGACGACCGCCCACGATGTATCCGTTGTTTGATACTACATCGGCGATGGCTTGAAGGTCGCGCCGCGCGAAGCCTTTTTGCTCTTCCATAGTGTGTCGGCCGAGGCCTTGAAGATCGTAAGTTTGCCGAACAGATTTTCTTGCTCCACCCGCGGCAAAGCCTCGAATCAGACCCGGCACAAAGCCGAAGAACTCCCTCACGATATTCGGAAACCATTGGTCATCAAGCCATCTGCTGGCGACCCCCATCCAGTAAAGGTGATCTTCTGCGAGTCGAGTAAACGCGGTGCCTACCGCTTTTTCTTCGGGCGTGAGCCCTGCGTAAAGCTTGCCTTGTGACATCTCGTTGAGCTTTTGGAAAATCAACTCTGAGTCTGCAATATGCTGTCCATCAATGATGACATAGGGCAATTTACCTTTGGGAGCCTTACGCGGATCCTGCTCAGTGGTTGTCTCAAAAGGCATGCCGAGATACGTCAGTGCCATTTCGACTTTAAGGCAGAAAGGAGAGACGTTTCTTAGACCAAAAGCGGGTGGTAGCGTAACTAGTGTAATCATGAGTGGTTTCTCTTTTTGAGGTTCCCTTTTTAATGTTCCTCGCGATCAGATCGAGCGGGGCGCCGGTGAGCTTACTTAACACACATACTCTAGCGCACTGCTGTTGCCAGTGTAGTGTTAGCAGTGTTTTGGATATTATTCTTGATAGTGAACTTGGCAGCATGTCTCGAGAATTTTCTCGACACTGTGTTCGTCACGGCGCGGCTTCACTGATTGCCAAGAAAGCCTGCCGGCAGGTATTCCACTAGTGCGGCGCCTGCCGACGCAAGCGGTGGGATAGGGAGGCGCTGTGAAAACACAATGTCGATAGGTCAGGTGCGCTGCAAGTACTTGCTAGCGTCGTTGAAGCAGTCACTCAAGCAGGGTGAGGTCATCGTCTTTTAATGATTTTGACGCAGCCTGAACTAGTTATTCCAATTCAGTCAGTTGATCTCGTCGGATTTTCTTCATCGCCAGATGTAATACCCACATCGGATAGAGCGACAAGTAGCAAAGAGCGGTGAGGAAAATCACAAGCAGCCTTGATGTGGTTGTCAGGTCGCAAGCTGAAATCTAGGGCTTGAACGGTCGATAACATCGGTCCTATGACAATAATCAGGACGTCGATCAGGCCTATCTGCGTGAAAGGCTTTAACTTTCCTGGGGCGAAAATGTCGATCTGTACCTTGTGACTCTCCGCGCGGAATTGTCGCGCACAATGGAATCGGATGTGATGTGGAGCAACATTTCCAGCAGCGCCCAGATTGATAACTGACCGAATATCACTGCACGTTCTACAGAAAAGATTGGGAAAAAGTCGATGACATCGCTGGTTAAGTTGAAGAGCGCGGCGTAGAGAAAACCTAGCAGGCCGCAACCTCTGAGTGATCTTTGAGATAGGTTTTACAGGGAAGCAGATCAGTGGGGGTCGTGATTCTTGTCAATTTGTGTTTCAAGTTCGAGACTTCGTCTCTGGCTGTAAAAACCCGACATGACAATGTAGGTTGGCATAATACTGACAAGTAGGACTATGCCCTGGAATTCACGAAGAGACGAAAAGTACGAGCGCGGTACCCGTGAATTGGACGTGCCTGAAACCCAATAGTACAAGCACAATGCTGTTGTCACGAAGATGCTGGACGGCAGAGCGCTAAATTGCCATTCATATACGAAGAACAAGAATCGGGATGTCATGGAAACTGAGCGTATCGCGTTTTTGGTGATTGATACCCTGCTAATAGGCCGAAATGATCAATGCGGGTATGCTGGGCGAAAACGAAATAGAACATCAGGAGGACATGGGTGTCAGAATCTAAAGTTGAAGCGCAGCCTCAGGACTCACCGGTCTCGGGCGGATTCACTATCCCGATGCACGCAGCAAGCGAGGCTTTGCATGTCGGTGAAGATGATCTTCCCTGGCTCGAATCCGAAGACGGGTCCAAAGTTAAGGTGCTACATGTCGACCTGAATCTTGGTCTGTGGGTCGTTAAGACTCGCTGGCAACCCGGTTATGCGGTTCAAACCCACTATCACACAGGGCCAGTATTTGCGGTAACTCACTCAGGTAGCTGGTACTACAAAGAGTATCCGGACACTGTGAACCGTGCCGGCTCTTATCTTTATGAGCCAGCACATTCTATTCACACGTTGCTGGTCTCTGAAGACAATCAAGAAGATACCGAAGTCTGGTTCGCGATTTATGGTTGTAACGTCAATATAGATGAGGGCGGCAGTATTTTAGGATTGGTCGATGCCAGGGCGGTGATGAGTTCTTATCGGGCGGGTTGTGAAGCGGCCGGCTTGGACTGCTCCAACATGATTATTCAGGGCGGCTAATAGTCCTTGCCCTGAATAAATCACTATTTATTAGCTTTTCCTATCAGCCCTTCCCATTAGTCCTTCAATGCTTGACCAGAAGTTTGGCCGAAACTCGGATATCGACCCAGCAAAAGTATCATTAAGGCACCCGCTGCGAAGCAAACCGCGCCTACCATGAATCCGATGTCATAACTGCCGGTGACATCGAAAACCCGTGCAAACAACATGGGGGCTATTCCGCTGGCCAGTGCCAGCGCAGCGTAGAGCACCGCGTAAATACGAGCGTAGTGCAGTAAGCCGAAATACTTTGCTGCAAGAAATGCCATAAGATCCAGTTCTGCGCCGGCCGCGAAACCGAGCAGGGCAGCCGCGACGCAGGCAATGAAAAAGTCCGGTGCGCCTAAAAGTAATAAACTACCCACCACGGGTAATGAGAGTGCGACGGCCGCCACCCCGGGCGCCCAAAGGATGTCCACAAGATAGCCCACAATTAGCCGCCCTGCGATCACCGCAATGCCAAAAATACTGATGGCACTAGCCGCCTTCTGGGCGCTGATGCCTTGATCCTGCAGCGCTGGAATGAGGTTGGGCACCATTCCGGACATCGCGATGTATACCGCAAAAATTGAGATCAAGAGCACCCAGAATCGAAAGCCGCGAATGGCCTCGCGGAACGTATAGCCTTCTATCGCGGCGGCTGCGGCGTCTGGGTCCTGGCTGATCTGATTGCTGGGTTTAAACAAAAAGAAGACCAGCGGACCTGCACCTAATACCGGTAATGCGGCCAAGCCGAAGTAAGCGGTCCGCCATCCGAATGTCTCGATAAGCCAAACCGTGTATTGCGGAATAATAATGGCGCAGATACCTGTCCCACTTAACATGATGCCGAGCGCAATGCCGCGTTGCTTAAAAAACAGGCTTGTGATGGCGCGTGTCCAGGTTACGGGAATCGTTCCGGCACCGAGCAGCGCCATGGCGGTGTAGGATAGATAGAGCATCCACAACTCGCCAGTGATGAGTGTAGGTAAGGTCAGGGCGATAGATAGCCCGACAAGGCCGGATAGCGCTATATTTCGTGCGCCATAACGGTCAAGCAAAAGGCCAACCAATGGTGCTGTGATCACGCCTGTGCCGGTGCTGAACAATAGGGCGAGCTGAAACTCCGCTCGGGACCAACCGAACTCTTCGGTCATGGGAACGACCAGCGCACCCAGAGAATAAAAAGGCAGAACAATCGAGCTGCAAATGATGCCCAGTGATGCGGCAAGGAGCAGGGGTGCGTTTCTTGTAAGTTCGTTATTGATGTGAGAGGTTCCATTCGGACGAGAGAATTGATCATACTAAAAAAGAGGGTGCCGTGATGAGAGTCATTTTGTTGGTAGTATTAGTCGTGTTCATTACAACCGAGGAAGGACTAGCAATGGGGAATTGCCCTAAAGGCCTGGTGGAAACCCAGGCGAAAATAGAAATTGAATATTTACGGCGTCAGTATGCAAAGGCCACCGATCTGATCGGAGCGGCAACGCCCTCCAGCATTGAAGAAGGCAGACGAATTTATCATGAGGTGTTTACTGCTGATGCGAAAATGGATGCGGGCCCCGATCGGGAGCCTCAAGTGGGTCCGGATGCATGGCTAGAATTGGTGCTTGGTGCCCTGGGTGAATTAGGTCCAACACAGCACTTGATCGGCACGCAGTTGGTTGAAATAACTGCGATGGAGGTGAACGACGAATGCGAGGTGGTTTCCGGTTCTGCCAAGATGGAAAGTTATCTTCAGGCTTGGCATGAGCAAAAAGACGAAAAGGTTTGGGTGTTTCTTGGCACTTATTACGATGACATTGTGTTTGTGCCCGGCAGTGGTTGGCGGGTTGAGAACATGGTGCTGAAGCAGATCGCAGGTGAGACGCGTTATATGGATGCGGCTGTGGGCAAGGCTGTGAAGTAAGCCTGAAGGCTAATTAGCGTCTGAATTATTCTATCTGTAACGTGTCGATGGTCGAGAGGATATCGAGCTTTTTAAACAATCTCGCCTTTCGGTTGTCATCGGCCCGGGTCCAAATCTGCGCTAGGAGTTACGGAATTATTTTGAGGTGCAGTTCGCCAACAAGCTGCTTAGTGTGTCTTAGGATCCGACAAGATAATGCATGTTTTGCGGGTGGTTTTCCCCACTCACCGAGATCACGCGGCTTGCCCTGACTGGGAAGGTTATCGAAATTACCTCGCTCAACGGCATCCGGCATCCTTGCTTCGATGCTGCTATAGATCTTCATTCGATAATTCTACTCTTCAACTCCGGAAATAGCGGCAATCGCTTGCACATCAGCGCGCTTCAAGCGAGACTTGGCCTCTCGAAATTTTGCCAATTCATGAATATCAGGAGTCTTAAATGACCGTACAGGTAGGTGATTCAATACCAGCAGTCACATTGAAAATTATGGGTGATCAAGGCCCACAGGACATTTCTACGGCTGACATTTTCGGCGGTAAAAAAGTCGTTCTGTTCGCAGTTCCTGGTGCCTTTACACCAACATGTAGCGCGGCTCATCTACCGGGCTTTGTGGCTAATGCAGATAAGATCAAAGCCAAGGGCGTTGATTCTATTGTTTGCCTTTCAGTGAACGATGCGTTTGTGATGGATGCCTGGGGCAAGGGTCAAAATGCAGAAGAACTCATGATGGTGGGTGACGGAAACGGTGAGCTCGCCAAAGCTATGGGCCTTGAGATGGATGGTTCCGGTTTTGGTCTCGGCACACGTTCTAGTCGTTATTCTCTCATCGCTGAAGATGGAAAAATCACCGCGCTAAACCTTGAGAAAGGCGGTGCGTTTGAAGTGAGCTCGGCCGAAGTCATTATGGCCGCACTCTAGCACCGTCAGACTTTCGTTCTGAGATTGTGTGGCGCTATGGTTTTCCATGGCGCCATAACATTCCACCCCCTATACAACCTTTCTTCCGAACACAACTGATCCTCCCATTGATCCGTCCACCGCGGCAATAATCGTTCTGCAAGAGTATCTCCGCAGCCTGTTTTGATTGCGCTCCCATTGTTATTCTAAAAGTTGTTTTCACTGTTCACCCGTGAGGTTCGACGCTAATCGATGCTTGAAAGCTGGATATTCTGGTCTTTACTTGCCGCAGGGATGCAGGCTGTTCGCACGGCCGGGCAAAAAGTCCTGATTGCGGATATATCTCCGTTAGGCGCAACAGTTGTTCGCTACGTTTTTGGCCTGCCGTTTGCCTTGGCGTATCTCGCCTGGTTGATGGAAGACAGGCAGTTGCCAGTGCCGGGCTTTTCCTCCGCATTTGTTATTTTCTGCCTGTTGGCTGGGTTCCTGCAAATTGTGGCGACGATTTTGCTGATCCGGCTCTTCACGCTTCGCAACTTTGCAGTTGGTAGTTGCTATATCCGCACCGAAGTTTTGATCACGGCATGCATTGGGCTCGCGGTGTTTGGTGAAGTCGTGTCTGTTTTAGGATGGGTTGCCATTGTCACCTGTGTCTTTGGTCTTGTGATCATCACCATCGCAAAGTCAGGTCAGCTGAGTGAGTTGTGGGGTATTTCCGCCATCTACGGTTTGGGTGCAGGGATCGCCTTTTCGCTGACGTCGCTTCTGATTCGACGCGCGAGTCTTTCTTTTGGTATTGATGATGCGATGTTCACCGCAGCGGTGACGCTCGCATTTATGGTGTTTGTTCAGACTTTGATGAGTGTGGGCATGCTGCTCTTTCAACGCGCCGCTGAGTTTAAGATCATTTTTTTACGATGGAGGCCCAGTTTGTTTGTTGGCGCCACCAGCGTGGTGGGTTCCGCGGGTTGGTTCACCGCGTTCACATTGGAGCGCGCGGCCTATGTCAAAACACTCGGACAACTCGAATTTTTACTGACATTGGCCATTTCAATTTTGTATTTTAAGGAAAAGCCTAATCGGATGGAGTTAGTCGGCATGATTATTCTGGTGTCTGGAGTCTGCCTGCTTTTACTGGCACCTTGATACTCTTGATTTTTAAGGGGGACGGAGGAGATTGGTCAAAGGGGGACGGAGGAGATTGGTCATCGCGACCAGGGTCGACCAATGTACCCTTGACCGAAACTGATGCCATGTCGAGTTTCGACCTGCTTGATAAACTCATGCTCTGCGGTAGGCCGATTAGTTAAGAAACCTTTGTTGAACATTGTGACTTCAGCTTGTGATGTGTCCTCCTTTACAAACTCCGCGTAAATTTCAGACCTTAGGTGTTGATCCGACCCAAGCTCGAGAAAAAGAGGGTGCGGTTCAAGCCAGCCAGTGTCTGATCCAGTATTTAGATGGTAGCTGGACCATAGATAACCTTCGGGTACCAAGCACAATCTTGCCCGTACCGGGTTGAGTTCGATGTATCTATAACAGCGTAACAAATAGTTGTCTGAATCTATGAGACTGGACCAATGACGGCCTTCCCAGAGGGTTCCTGTCCTTGAGTTTTGCTTATTGATCCACGCGGCGTACCTGCTGCCCACGAGCCTGGTAGTGTTTGATATCGAATCATTTTTTTGGGGTGTGACGAGGAAATGAACGTGATTCCCCATTAAGCAATAAGCATGTACCTGAAGATCAGTCCTGGTTGAATAATCGCGCCATAGTGTCAGGTAGTAAAAGTAGTCCTCGGGTTTGAAGAATGTTCGAGCACGATTTACCCCTCGCTGGACAAGATGGTATGTATATCCTTTGAGATAGTTGCGTGGACGTCTGGCCATCTGCCTACCATAGGTCAACTACGGTTTTTGTAAGGTGAGTTGTTTACCCGTTGATTTGAAAGAGATGGGACAGCATCTTGTAGGACAAGAAGCTAACCCCCCTAACTCCTCCGTCCCCCTTTAAAACAGTAGGACAAGAAGCTAACCCCCCTAACTCCTCCGTCCCCCTTTAAAACACTCCTAACGTCATGAGACGCGCTGCGTTCTATCTTAAAATTCGAGGCAAAAAAAAGCCCGCGCATGCGCGGGCTTTTCTGGCTCGGCTTAAGTTAGTCGCCGAATCCATATCGTACGGAAAGACCAAAGATTCTTGGTTCCGTCAGGAAGTAGTTCCTAAAGAAGCCCGAAGTATCGGAAGTCAGGTAATGACCAGTAACGTTGTCGTCGTCGCTCAGGTTTCGAACGAAGAGCTTACCGGACCATTTCCCGTCATTGCTTGCATATTGAAGCTGCATATTGTGTTGATCCCAGCTGTCGATTTGATCACCAATGGTGTTGAACTCTCTGGCGAAAGAATCGTCCTGCCAGTAGTAGTCCCAACGAAGAGTGATTTCACCGTCAATTGCTTGAACATCCCAGGTATAAGCAGCGCTCAAAGAAATCGCGTGCTCTGGCGTGTTAGGCAGTTGATTACCATCCAGGTCAGTTGTGAGACCGTCAGAGGTGTTAACACCTAACGCATCCAAACAACTCCTTGCCCACAATGCGGGAATGCCATTGTCGTAGCTCAGGCTAGGAACGGTAACCGCAGCACCAAGACCGGCACAGGTAGGTACAGCGGCTAAAATTGCCGCCTGATCCTGTGCAACAAAGTTAATACCAGTGAGTGCGCCTGGCCCTAAGTTGTTCAAAACCACCCAGTCGGATTGGCCGCCTGTTCGGTTGGTTGGGTCAATGGATACGCTATCGACAACTTCGGTGTTGGTATAGGCGTAAGAAAAGGCGATATCCAGATTGGGAACCATTTCAGGTTTCCAGAATATTTCCAGTTCAGCACCCCAAATATCAGAGTCGATATTGTCGTTGATAGAGCTGTTGTTGACGATCCGAGTGACCTGCAAACCCGTGTAGTCGTAGACATAAACAGCGGTGTTAACGATCATTGTTCCGTCCAGAAGCGAGCTCTTGATACCAAACTCAATAGCGCTAATTTCCTCTTCTTCATAGGAAAACGAAGAGCTACTCTGAAAGTCGACTGGAATGGCAGGGTTCAGACCACCGGGCTTATAACCCCGTGAGAAGAATCCATACAGCATTGCATCCCCACTGAATTGCCAGTCAAAACCGATTCGTCCACTGAAGGCATCAAAATCAAACTCTGTGGGTGAACCTGTCAATATTCGTGCTTCAGCTGCCTGAGGCACTGGCGGCAATGAAGCGGCGATAGCAATTCGTTCTGGGCTCGCAGCGCCAGTGGCTTCGGCTGCCGCGATAGTGTTTGCATCAACACCATAGAGGTTAAGAAGTGCCGTCTGGTTGCCGGCAGGGCCGCCAAAGATGAAGTCTTGCAGCGTAACCCGAACATGCGTTGTCTGACCCAAAGCGCCGCCTAGAGCACCATTTAGATCAAAGGAGTTGAACAGAATATTGGTACCGTAGTCCTCTCTGTGGTCTTCGTTGTAACGTAGACCCAGTGTAAACTTCAAGGTATCGCTAAACTCGTAGTAAGTTTCAGCAAATGCTGCCCAACCGTCACCGACTGCAGGTTGATCAGGGTCGTCAGTATTGTTGAAGAAGCCGGGGTAAGAGCCAGCCACGTCCAGCGAATTGCCAAAGACGTAGTAGTCACCGACCGACTCACCGTCATAAGCATTGGCACCTGCGACGAAGTTGAACTTACCGTCGAAAGAGCTGGCGATTTTGGCTTCGAACGTCCAGTACTCGCTAGAGAAACTGGCCTGATCGTAGGCAAAAATAACCGAGCCATCGATGGGTAGGCTACATCCTCCGATTGGATTACTGTTAGCCTGCGCCCCTGATGTGCCGTCATTATAATTACACGGCCCCGCTCTGAAGTCGTCGCCGGCATCGCCAGCAGCCGCAGATACGGGAAAGTTAACGCTGCCGTCAAACAGAAGCGCACCTACGTCCATGTAATAATCCTGTTGCGCTAGGTATTCACGTTCCTGATAGGCGCCGTTTATACCGAGGGTATAGTTTTCGAACTCGTATTCAAATCCAAAAGCCAAGACTTCTTCTTCTTCCCGAAAAATCGGGTCGAAGTCGGTATGCATGGATCTGAAACCAACTTCTGGCCGGTTGTATTTCCTGGGAGCATTCGCGACTAGCGGGTGAGCGCCGACGCTAAGACCGAAGATGATTCCGCCCGTGCCTGTGACAGCGTGTGGGCTTTCGAATCCAACCCCGTCAGGTTCACAACCCGTAGTTGGAATAGGTGTTGTGACACAAACCTGATTGGTGACCCGTGCTCTGTCATCATCTTCATCGAAGTTGGTGTACATCACCCAGAGGTTGGCATTGTCGTTGATATCCCACTGTCCGGTTACACGAAAGGTGGTGATATCTCGGCCGTCAATGTCCCCGTCAATGCCTGATATGGTATCAATACCAGCGCCAATACCATTGTCAGCCACCTGTCCGTAAGCAAGGTTGTCAATGTAGCCATCGCGTTGAAGAGACATGCCCGCAATTCGAATCGCAAAGTTATCTGCTAGCGGAATGTTAATGGCGCCTTTGACACGAATGTTGTCGTAGTCGCCCGCTTCAACGTCCACGAAGCCGTTGACAGAATCATAGTCAGGCTTTTTGGTCACAAAGTTGACCGCGCCACCCGTTGCATTTCGACCAAACAGGGTGCCCTGTGGTCCGCGCAAAACTTCGACCCGTTCCAGATCGTAGAATTCAATCGCATTCAAATTGGAAGCGATGGCGATTTCGTTGGTGTGAGTAGATACACCCGACTCACCGCCGATCACCAGGTTGCCGATGCCTCGAATACTGAAGCTGGCGCCACCGAAATTGGTTGATGTGAAGCTTAAGCTCGGTGCACTCATCTGTAGGTCAGACGGTGTCACTATACCTTGGTCTTCCAGCATGGCCCCCGTTAACGCAGTCACTGCAATCGGCACGTCTTGAATGCTCTCAGCCGTTCGCTGTGCGGTCACTACCACTTCTTCTATTTGATTGGACGCTGCCATGGCGCTGGAGGTAATTCCAACGGATGCGGCAATGGCCAAACTTAGTTTGGTAATATAATTCACTAACTTTCCCCTATTTTTATTTTTTTACTTAGGACGATGGAACTATTTATTCTGAATTATTATCGTCCTGAATGACGTGATCACTTTTGTGGTTATAACGTCGGTTATGACACTATCGCGCATAGGGGTTGCATGCAACCTGTTCAAACGGGTGCAAACATCAAGGATTTTCTGTGAGAGTTATGGGCTCTCGACACCGGAAGATACTTGGTGTGGGTGATTGTCGTATTTGGGTTTTTAGCAGGCAAAAAAAACCCGGTCACAAAACGTTGTAACCGGGCGATAATTCCACAAATAATTTGTGGAGGAGGGAACTTTAGGCAGCTGCTTTAGCAGCCTTTGTCGCACGTGTTGCTTTAGAGACTACTTGTTTCGGAGCAGACTCTTCGCTTTTGAATGCTGTTTGAACCGCTTCGCGGGTCTCGCTGAAAGCATTTTGAATGATTGAGCTCTGTGCTTCCATCGCTTCTCGAACTTGGTTCCACATTGTTTCGCCGTATTCACGCTGCAGGCTCATGAATGAACCCAATTCGCGTACTTCAGGCAATTTCTCACCAAAAGAACGGTTAACTTCGAAATACTGCTCAATGTTCTTACGGCTTAGTTCAGCCATTTCGCTCAGAGTTGCAGTGTTGATTGTATACAGTGACTTACCCAGTTCAGTTTGCTTTTCCATCATGTTCATCTTTTAATTTCCTTTGTTTGCGACCTTATGGCCGGTCAGTCAAAATTGTATTAGTGCAATTTGGATTGATGCTTTCGATCTGTTGGTGCTTTCGATCTGTTGATGCTTTCGACTCTTTAGATCCGGCGGCATCATTGTTGCGTTGCACCATTATATGGTGCGCTGCATCAAAAGTTCAAGTTTTTAACTGGAAATATCTAATAAAAGACAGTGAAAATTTAATATATACAATAATAACAATGATTTAGGCGACTTTATTCTGCGGTATTTCTTGATGCGGACTAGTGCGCGGCGCAACATATTTGGGTTTGAACTCGCTGATGTTGGGTAAAAGCCGCTGATTGAGGTCTCGGTAGGCTTTGAGAATGTCATCTCTTAACGCATCGAGGTCAGGTACGGATTCTGCGCATGCCGTGATGCCTATAAAGAGTTGGTACCGATAACTCTGCACGGTAATGTTTAACGCCATACCGTGAGTGGCTATCGACACTGGGTAATGAGTTTGCATCCGAGCCTGATTGGCGTAGAGCGTTTCTT